>SXSP01000149.1 GCA_005792225.1 Bdellovibrionales bacterium
CCACGATGACGCCCGAAGCCCTCGCGCGCCTCTTTATTACCGACGTTTTCGAACGGGCGTCTGCAAGCCTCAAAGACCGGATGGGAAGTACTCCGCGCCTCACAAGCCTCTCAATCTTCCCGCTTAAAAACGATGCCGATAGCTACGAGATGATCAACGCAACCGGCGTCAGCGTCATCGTTCGCACCGACAAAGGGCGTGTTTGCGCGGGTGCCTTCGCCCGGTCGAAGACGAAGCGCGCGGCCGCCTGATATTCTTAATGGGTGAACTCCCCTTTTCGATACCTCATTGGCCCTACCGGCGGACTCGCCTATCACGCGAGTGCGTTGCGGTTTCGGCGTTCGCTCTGGACGCCCTTCATCGATCGTGTTGATCTTTGGCTCACGCGTGATTGGCTCCCGACCTTAAATTCTCGGCGAGAGCTCATCATCTTCGGCCCGAGTGCGGGCTGGACCCTCAAGGAAAGTTTTCTTAGAAATTTTGACCGCATTATTTGCGTGGAGCCGGATCCGATTGCCCGCACACTCTTTCGTTCACGTTTTAAAAGCGTCAACGTGACGTTCGATCGCCGAGCGGATCTTTTACCGTGGATGTCTTCAGAAAAGAAGTTCGCCGATTTTATCGATACCCACCCGCAAGCCGCGATTCTCTTTTCAAACTTATTAGGTCAGGTTCCGCTCCTTCTCGCGGACAAGCAGAAGACTCCTGAAAAGATGCGGGCCGGGCAAAGCGCCCTTTTAAAAGCACTCTCGGGTCGAGCGTGGGCGAGCTATCATGATCTCGTCTCCTCCACTCTCCCTGTCAAAACGCACGGCATTCGCGCTTGGCCCATGGAACTCAACGAACTTTGCGACGAGATTTTCGACTCCGAGGTGACGGGATCGGTCACCGACCATGAGACCAGCTGGTTAGAATCACGAGCGGCAACTCTCTGGGAAATTCGGCCGGGCACCCACCACGTCGTGGGTTTTACTTGCGCGTCGTGATGTACCTTCTCAAATCACCGACGAGATAGAGTGAACCCGTCACCAAGATCAGATCGCTCGTCTTTGCGCGATCAATCGCAAAGTGAAGGGCCCGCACGGGATCCTCGACGGCGATCTCTGCCCGCGACAGCCACTCCCCATAAGCTTCAAGATCCGAGGATCGAAATGGCGTTTTCGTGAGAACGATTCGAACCCGCCCCCGTGCCGGAAGTCTTGAGAGCACTTCGAGAATCTCCGCGGATGATTTGTTCTTCGCAACCCCGATGACGAGATAGAGATCGTCATAATGAAAATGAGTGAGAATTTCCGAAAGGGATTCGGCTCCTTGCCGGTTGTGATCTCCCGAGAGATAAACTCTCCGGCCATCGAATTCGAATTTTTCCATTCGGCCCGGCCAATGAGCGTCGGAAACAGAAGGAAGGAGCGGAGCGAGATCTTCACCTTGCGCGGCCAGAACCGACAGTGCAACCGAAACATTCTCGGCCGCCCGCGCCCCGGGAATCGCAAGCGGAGCATCACCCCAAGGGGTCTCAAGAATCCACCTCGGCCCCCGAGGATCCACCCTGTACGGATAGAGAGTCGCCTCAATCCATCGTCCACGACCACCTCGCAAAACTCCTTCAGGTAATGGTGCGTGAACGACAAGATTTCCTTCGTCGATCGCTCCAAATTTCTGCTCGGCGATCTCTTGGATGGTATTTCCGAGGAGCGATTGATGATCAAGTCCCAGTCGGGTGATGACGGTCGTATCATGCGGGACGAGACGCGTCGGGTCCCACTTTCCGCCCACACCCACTTCGATCACCGCACGGGTCACCCGGGGCCTGATCCTTCCGCCGAAAAAAACTTCGATCATCATGAGGGTCAAGATTTCGAAGTGACTGAGACCAAACTCTACGACGACGTCACTCACGTGACTGAAGGCGCGGATGAACTCGTCCTCGGTGAGCTGCCGCCCTGAGGTTCGAATTCTCTCCGTTGTCGTCATCAGATGGGGAGAAGTAAAAAGTCCGACGTTCTCACCCCGAGCCAGAAGGAGCGTCTCCAGCGTTTTTGCAACGGTGCCCTTGCCATTCGTCCCCGCGATGAGAATTACGCCTCGGCCCGCGTGGGGCCATTCGACATCGAGGCCCCGGCTGGCACGGAGGACTCGTTCGAAGCTCACTTCCTTTGCCGGGACGTCCGCTCTCGATTCGATTTTTTTGAGGAGTTGGTCGAATGTCATCGCGCTTTAACCCTTAGCAGAGGTTGACCTTTCGCGCATCCCCCGTGTACGAGCATGTTTCTCAAAAGGAGCTTCCGCGTGCGTTCGTTTGTCTTGATGGCTTTTCTTCTTCTCGCGCAGAATGCCGCGGCGTCGTCCGTTCTCTTGACCGAACCTTCGAAAATGCGATGCCAGGTCGAAGAAGATCCGGCGTTCTGGCGCTGCAATATCGTTTACGAGGGAGTCCGAGTGTTTAATGGAAGAGAAGAAACGCCGGCGCAAGCCAACGCGGATTGCGTGATCTGCCGAAACGTTAAAGCCCATGCCGAAAAGAACGACCTCAACATCATCATGAGTCGTGATCTGAATTGGGACCATCCGGATTTCCTCACGCTGACGGCGGAGGAAATTCTCAACCGCGTCTGGCGTTAATCACCCATTTCGATCTTCACCGATTTGATTTCAGTTCCCTCTTGCGCACCGACAAATTCCACTGACTTCGCGTCACTGGCCCACTTGGGTTGCTGGAGCGACTTGCGATCATTCGCATTTAAGGTCGCCTTATCGATTTTCTTACGGATGAGTTCACGTTTGAGATCAAGATCGTAAACCACGATGCTCACGTCAAACGCCTCTTGATCCGGCACCTTTACGAGAGCCCAGTACGCGATGCGCGCCCCGCAGAACGCGGGATTCGAAAGCGCATGCCAATCGGCGAGATCTAAGTTCTTTGCTTCAAGAGTTTTTTCTTCCTTGTTCCACGAGAAGCGCGAGAGGTGCGGGTCGATTTCGCTTTCGCCCTCGCCTTCGCCGATCTTACAGGCGTAGCCGATGAGTGATTTTTCGATCCGCTTCGGCTCGCTGATGCAGGCGAGCGTCTTCGCCCTGATTTCAACCGGTGTGCATGGAAACTTCACCTCGCCGCGCTCGCACGTCGTCGGAGGAAGCAGGCGCACTTGCGCGGGAGCTCCGGTCGCTTGGGTGAAAACGGCGGGCGACAGACTCGTATCGGGGCAAGTTTGTGGAACTTCAGCGAGGGCGACGCCGAGGAGAAACAAAAGAAAACTCATACCCTTAGCATAGA
>SXSP01000150.1 GCA_005792225.1 Bdellovibrionales bacterium
ACTCCCTCACCACGCAGATGAAGAGTGTGGGTGAAGTTATGGGAATCGGCCGTACGTTTAAAGAGTCCCTGCAAAAAGCCGTGTCTTCGCTTGAAAGCCGAGAAGAGGGTTTAGCTCCCGTGGTCTTCAGTGAAAGGCTACTCGCCAATCCGAATAGCCGCAGGCTCTTTCACGTGGCGCAGGCCTTCCGCGAAGGATGGTCGGTTGAGCAAGTGGAGCGTCTCACGCAAATCACCCCGTGGTTCCTCGAGCAAATCAAAGAGATCATCGATCACGAAAAAACTATCGCAGGTCTCCCGAAACTCGATCGCGCCTCGCTCCTTCGCGCCAAGCGGCTCGGCTTCTCGGATGCGGCAATTGCAAGATTCCGCAACACAACCCAACTTGAAGTGCGCCGTGAACGGTACGAATTAGATCTTCATCCCGGTTATTCGCAGGTCGACACTTGCGCAGGCGAGTTCGCCTCCGAAACCCCGTATTTCTACTCCAGCTATTGGGCGACTCGCACTCAGCACGCGGCTTCCCCGGATGCCGTGGTGATTCTCGGCAGCGGGCCTAACCGCATCGGGCAGGGGATCGAGTTCGATTACAGTTGCGTTCGCGGCGTCAAACGTTTCCGCCAGGAAGGCTACAAAGCCATCATGGTGAACTCAAATCCCGAAACGGTGTCGACCGATTACGATACGAGTAATGAACTCTACTTCGAACCGCTGACCGAGGAGTCCGTTCTCGAAGTTCTTCATCACGTGCGACCAAAGGGTTTCGTCGCGCAGTTGGGTGGCCAAACCCCGATTAATCTCGCGCAAGGTCTCGTCAAAGAGGGATTCAGCCTCCTCGGTTCATCGCTCGATGCCATCGACCTCGCCGAAGACCGCGGGCGTTTCAGCGAGCTCTGTCGCGAGCTCCATTTCCGAATCCCGGCAAGTGGGATGGCCGCCAACTATGACGAGGCGACACAAGTCGCGCAGCGAATCGGATACCCGGTTATCTGTCGTCCCAGCTACGTCATCGGTGGAAGACGAATGGAAGTCGTTGAATCTCAAGACGAACTCAAGAGCTACTTCGAGCGGCACGGCGACGCAATTAAGCCGGGCGCTCCGGCGTTGATGGATCAGTTCCTGGCAGGTGCGCTGGAAGTCGATATTGATCTCGTTCGTGGCGTCGATTGGACGGTGATCGGTGGAATTGTCGAGCACTTGGAAGCCGCGGGCGTCCACTCGGGTGACAGCATGGGTGTTCTTCCTCCGCAACGCCTCAAGGAAGAAACCTGCGATAAGATCGAAAGCTTAAGCATCCGCCTCGCCGAGAAGATGAATACGATCGGGCATCTCAATCTCCAGCTCGCCGTGAAAAACGACGAAGTCTACATGCTCGAAGCAAACCCCAGGAGTTCGCGCTCGGTTCCGTTTGTCAGCAAGGCGACCCGCATTCCGATGATCGATCTCGGTGTCTTGGCCGTTCTGGGCAAAAAAGCATCCGAGGTGAAGCCGGAGCGCTACAAATGGCGTGAAACCCCGAATGTCAGTGTTAAAGGCGTGGTCTTCCCGTTTAAGAAGTTCCCCGAAGCCGATGCGATCCTCGGTCCCGAAATGAAGTCGACTGGCGAGAGTATGGGGCATGGTACTGACTATTCCGAAGCCCTCTTAAAGGCTTCGATCTCGAGTCACATCCACATTCCACCCAACGGCGAAGTCTTCTTGTCTCTGCGAGATAAGGATAAGGAAGAGCTTCTTCCTCTCGTTCGGTCACTCGTGTCGATGGGTTACCGTTTAACCGCCACTTGGGGAACTGCCAAATTCCTTTACGACGAAGGTATTGATTGCGTTCCCGTTAAGAAGGTTCACGAAGGGCGACCCAATTGCGTGGATCGAATCCGTTCCGGGCAAGTGGCGCTCGTCATCAACACGACGTCTGGACGTAGGTCCATCGAGGCGAGCTTCGACATTCGTCGGAGCTGCATCGATTTCTCCATTCCGTGCATCACGGAGAGCCACGCAGCCGAAGCACTCCTCACGGCGATGAAGATGCAACGGTCGAAAGAGTTTACAGTTTCCGCTCTCCAGAAGATGATCTAAGTGAACAACCGGTCGAAGATGGCCGGTCTATCTCTTAGAGGTGAGCAGATTGGAAACCGTACTCAGTGTTCGCAACCTGAAGAAGTCCTATAAAAAGGGTTGGGCAGGGAAGCCCGTTCACGCTCTCAAAGGTGTCAGCTTCGACGTTCAAGCGGGAACGATCACCGGCTTTCTCGGCGCCAACGGCGCCGGCAAAACAACCACTATCAAATGCCTTCTCGAACTCTCGCTTCCCGATAGCGGTGAAGTGAGATTTTTCGGCTCCCCGGAGCTGACCGCTGATAGCAAGCGCCGTATCGGATTCCTTCCCGAGCGCCCTTATTTCTACGAGTATCTCACCGGGCGAGAGTTCCTCAGATTTTACGGTCAGCTCTCAGGCTCGATCGCGTCCAAGGATCTCAAAGACCGGATCACGTCGCTTCTCAAGCGCGTTGGCCTCGAACACGCCGGAGATCGGCCTTTGAGAAGTTACTCGAAAGGTATGCTCCAGCGAGTCGGGATCGCGCAGGCCCTCATCCACAAACCCGATTTCATTATCTTAGACGAACCCATGACGGGACTCGATCCCGACGGTCGTTTTGAAGTTCGTGAGATCATCCGCGAGACCGCGCGCGAGGGAACCGCCGTCTTCTTCAGTAGCCACCTTCTCCCAGATGCCGAACAACTCTGCGAGAGACTCGTGATTCTTGCCCACGGCAATCTCGTATTTCAGGGTCCCATGAGAGATCTCTTGAACCACAGCGGCTACGAACTCATTTCGGCTCGGGACGGGAAGACCGAAACCACCGTCATCAAAGGCGTCGAAGAGCTTCAGCAAACGATCGATACGAAACGTAGCGGAGGCTCTTCCATCCTCGAGATCAAGCCGACCCGACTCTCACTCGAAGAAGCATTCGTAAAAATCGCGATGAAGCCGCGAAACGTAAAGTCAGAGGAGGCCAGCCGATGAGATCAATCTGGATCATCGCCGTTAATACGTTCCGCGAAATCATCCGCGACCGGATCCTTTACGGAATCGTCGTTTTCACGCTGCTTCTCATCGGGCTCAGTATTGCGCTCGGACAACTCAGTTATGCCGAGCAGGCGAGAATTTCCGCCGACTTCGGTTTTACGGGAATCCAGCTGAGTGCCAGCATTCTGGCGATCTTCGCGGGCTCAACGCTTGTGGCACGTGAGATCGAAAAGCAA
>SXSP01000151.1 GCA_005792225.1 Bdellovibrionales bacterium
CAACGAAAGAATGTGCGACCTTGAATCCGATGGATACCAGTTTTATGACCCCGCGACGAAATCTTGCGCCGATAAGCCCGAGGTCAAGTGGTTTGAGAGCACAGATCCTTACACGGCGGTCTGCGGTGCAGGATACAGGGTTGCGGCTTCAAAGTTGAATCCGGAAGCTGCAATCCTAGCTTGCGACGCAAGCTCCAGCCAAATGATCATGACACCTCGCACGTACAGCGACGGCTCAAGCGCCGATGGGCAGATGGATATCGCGGACCCGTCGATCGATTTCAACGCAAATATGTGCCGGTTTGTTTATATCGCCAATCTCCCGCTCAACACCATCAAGCCGAAGGTGCGCTGTGTTCCGATGTAAGAACTCTCCCTCCCAGAGTGGCTATAGTTTAGCGGAACTCCTCGTCATCCTCGCCTTGACCGGCGTTCTCGGTCTCGTTATTGCGGGTCTCTGGTCGATTTCAAGCCAGTCGACGCGCCTTCTCTCGAATTCTCTCCAGATGAATGACACGATCAACGATCTCCGCGCGGCTTTAAGCCGCACGGCCGACTGCACGAACAACTTTCGCAATATTGCCTTAGGCGACGACCCGCGCGGAACGAGCGTGAGCCGGGTGACGGAGTACGGAGGCTCTCGCCCTACGCAAGTTCTCGCGGAAGTCGGCGTTCAGAGGGGGAATACAAAAATTGAATCGATGCGCTTAAGGCCCATCTCGCGCCTCAACCCTGGGATGATCGCGGCTGAACTCGAAGTGACTTTCGCGAAGAGAAACCCGGAAGATCCGGCCGCGGCGCCAAGGGCAATCGGTATTCTCGCCCATGTACAGGGCGGAAGAATTCAAAACTGCTGGGTTCGTGAAGATGCCTCAAGTAAGACTCTGAGCCAAATCTGCTTTGGACTGACCGGCGGCGCACTGGATACTTACGACACCGCGACGAATTCATGTACGCTCTTAAATGGCCGCTGGTTCGAGGGCAGCAACACGGCCGCGACGTGCCCGGCGGGGACGATCCTTCCTCTTGACGCCCAGGCGGAATACAATTGCGAGATGATTGTTCCAGCCGATTTCGAGGACAAACAAACAACGTTTACAAACACCGCCGGCCAAACGGTCAATCGGGCCTACGAAGCGTTTTTTCAGACATTGGATAAGCCAAGGCGAACGTGCAATTGCGTTTACGCCACAGACGTTCCAGCATCCGTCGTTGCCCAGGTGAAATGTAAGATCCTCTGCCAAGTTCCTTGATGCTTCAAAAGACGCCGCCCCGACCGACGCCCTTTACGTTTTGGGCCGAGCCGAACTCACCGAGCTCGAATCCAAATTTGCGGAGGATGTCGACGAGGAGATCGGAGTAAGGGCGGGATTCGGAGAAGTCGTTTCCGCCCGCAAGCGTCCCGACATCGCGACCGTTCCAGCTCCCGCTCTTACCGTCGATGACAAGTGCCGGCGCCTCGCGAGCCGTGTGCGTGTTCCCGTCGTTTTGTTCGCCACCGACGAGAATGAGCGTTCTCTCGAAGATCCCTTGGGCTTTAAGTTCGTTCACGAGATGAACGAGCCCGCGGGTCACCGAATCCATGTACTCTTTGAGAAACTGTGCGTGCGTCTGAATTTGCGCTTCCGTAAAACCGTCTCTCCCCGCATCCGTCCGCGCGATGTAGTGCTGGGCCAAGTGATTCTTCTCGAGGCAAATCGACATGGTGACGGCATTCGTTACACCGCCCTTG
Source organism: Bdellovibrionales bacterium (assembly GCA_005792225.1). Classification (GTDB taxonomy): domain Bacteria; phylum Bdellovibrionota; class Bdellovibrionia; order Bdellovibrionales; family JAMPXM01; genus SXSP01. The sequence continues at coordinate 1,733 of SXSP01000151.1, forward strand.
AGCGCAAGGGCGACGAGCGAGTTCAATTCTCGAACCTTTGCTTCGTAAAAGCCGTTGTCGTTTTCCGAAGGTACGGGAGCACTGAAGCTTAAGCCAGGTCGATCGCAGAGACCCGGTTTGTTGAGCGCAACGGATTTTTGGCTCTCGAGATTTGCGATATTGGTGGCGGCCGCGGCAGATGATTTTGCAAAATCATCGAGGTACTTTTCAAAGGCGTCGGCATTGGATCGGTGATTTTTGTAGAACGTGCCGTACTGTTTCGTGACGCGTTCAAGGAGCTTCTTCTTTTCTTGTTCTTTCGCGATCTCCGCGGTGATCTTTCCCGGATCCGAGGTGAAAGTGTTGCATCTCGCGAGATTTTTTAGGTGGTTGAATAAAGCTGCCGAATCGAACGTGGGATAAAGGGCGTTGGAGGGATCACGCCACGAAATGGCTTTAAAGAAGTGCGGAGCTTCAGCACCGTTGAAGCCGGGACGGTCGCGATATCCGAACGCGACCGGTTCTTTTCCGCGACTTCGCGCGATCATCCAGTCGATCGACTGAACGGAGGCTGGCGGGAGCTCCGTATTGCTCGCACCGACGAGCGCATCGTAAGTGCTCGCGCTGCGCGTGGGATATCCCGTCAGAAACTGTCCTTGAGCTTGGAAGTGGCCGACTCCCTCAGTACCCGGGTTCATACGGTACGTGAGCCCACGGGGCACGAAGACGTTGGCCCGAATGGGATCAAGGCCCGAGAGCGTTCCTGGCCCGTTAAAACGCCAGTTTCCGTAACCATTAAAAAAGTCGCCGTGGTTACTGAGGTCATTGCCCGGCTTCAACAGAGCGAGGGAATGCGGCATGATGCCGATGAAATAATCATACTGTGCCGGCGCCGCCAGAAGCTTCTCAAGATCGAGCAGTTGAAGAGCCGACACGCTCGCAAAGCCCTTCAGCATCTGGTGGAAGAACTGCCGACGCGACGGAATCACTTTCGGATATCTCATTGCGGCCCCTCTTTCGATGCCGGCAGTCGCGGCTTCACCATCTCCGACTCAACGAGTTTCGTTACAAGAGCCTCTCGCCCGCCGCTCAGTTCAGATCTCCAGGAATCCAACTCCGCCTGGGTTCCCGCGCGGCCGACGAGCGAATGAAACGCCCGAGCGGTGAAATCGGAATCGGACAGGTTGTAGGAGCGCATCTCGTCACTCAACAAAATTCCTTTAGCCGTGTAGAGCGCACCCTTGGCACGGATATTACGCATCCAGGCTTCGAGCCCCGGCGCATCGGGCGGGCGACCGAGACCACGTAAATACAAGAGCGCGACGAACTCCTCGGCTTTCTTTAGTTTCTGATCTTCGATGGTCGGAACACGGTCCTTAAAGCGCGGCGAAGACAAGAACATCACGATAGAATCCAGAATGGGCATGTCGTAGCTGGCTGAGAAAACTTCTTTCGCGTCGCAATCCGCCACTCTTCGCCCTTCGGGCCCGTCGATGAGACCTTTTAGATTCTTAGCGAAGCACGCGCGAACTTGATCGCTCTCGGAGATGATCTGAATCATCGACGAAAGATCTTGATATTGTTTTCCGAGGAAGAGGCCTTGGCTCGCAATCGCGCTCCCATCCTCAAACTTCGCGCGGTAAGTTCCAAACGGGCTGACTCGTTCCATCGAGACTCCAATGGGATCGATGAGCGAGTGACACGACATGCAGCGAGGGTTGGAGCGGTGATGCTCGATCGCCTCAAGCGCACTGAATCCGGCCGTTTGTTTTTTTTAGTTCTACAATTATTAGGTTTTGGCCGCCGGGAGTGCCGGCATTTCGATACACAGAAGGGCCGCGGAAATGTTCACTCCGCGGTGGACGTAGTGGGATTTGAGCTGTCCACCGATAACTCTGGAGGATGCGAGGGCAAAAGCAGGATGAGTGAGGAGGCTGGTCGGCATTTCACCGCCCGAACTCTTGAAGAACAAATCACGGAGACTCTCCCCTTTTAAGATCGCCGATTCGATCGTCGTATAAAACGACTCGATGAGCTGAGTTTTATCGATCTTGGCTTCACCGGGCAGTTCCATGAACTCGAGCTTTTGGAGTGAGAGCCACTGCTTCCAGAGACGCCGCGACAAGCGGCGTGCATTCTTCGGATCGCTTAGGAGCCGCACGAGCTGTTCTTTCAGGGTCGCTTGATCTTTGAAGATCTGGTCCTTCTTCGCGAGAAGTTCGTCATCAGGAAAAGTGCCGAAGAGACCCATCGCGATTTTCGCGACGAATTCGTCAGGCGTGAGATCCGTCGAGCTCGCTTTAAAATGAAAGTCGGGTGCGTAGAAGAGAAGTTTGGCGAAGAGGCCAAACGAGAGATCCATGTTCTCATCGACGAGCTGAACGATCTCGGTTGACGGTACGGGCCGGCGGTAAATTTTGCGGAGCGATTGCGAAAGGATCTGAAGTCGACATTCACGGCTTGCGAGATTCCCGCACTTTGCCACGGAAGCCTTCTCGAATTCGCCCGCGAAAAAATCGATGATGGACTCACGCGAGAGAAGGAAGTTTTCGTGCGCCTTCGGCTCAAGGTTTCCGTCAAAGGCATCGGGAACGACGGGAAGAATCGCGAGCTTCGCCTTCAGCTGATTCAGATCGGCTCCGGGAAACAGATCCTCGGCGATATTGAGGTACTCGGAAGATCCCAAGACATAAATTTGATTCTGGAGTTTTGCCGACGGATC
>SXSP01000152.1 GCA_005792225.1 Bdellovibrionales bacterium
GCGTCAGATCGCCCAACAACTCGCGAAGATCACCGAGGCCGAAGGCGTAAAGGCAGAACCCGAAGCCCTCTGGCTGATCGCAAGACAAGCCGACGGCTCGATGCGCGACAGCCAAAGTCTTCTCGATCAAGTCATCACGTTCTGCAGCGGCACGGTCACGCTCCAGCAGTCGATCGACGTCTTGGGTCTTACCGATCGCTCGCTTCTTCTCGAAACGATGGCGGCGCTGGTTCAAAGAAACACTCAAGGTGCCGTCGATATCGTCGAGAAGATCTTCAAATCCGGCTACGATCCGAAAGTCTTCGCTCAAGATTTGCTCGAAGAAATTCGTAACGCGCTCTTGATCCGTCTTTGTACCGACGATCCGAGCCGCGTGGTCGATCTCCCCGACACCGAAATCGAATCTCTCCGCGAGATGACCTCGAGTCTGACGGATGAGGACCTTCATCTCCTCTTCGATATGACATTGAAGGGCGTCAACGATCTCCTCCGTTCGCAAGATCCGAGGATCGTTCTCGAGATGCTCCTTCTCCGCATGGCGGCCGCACCCAGGATCGCGAGTCTCGCGGCGCTCGCGAGCGGCTCGTTGGTTATGGCAGCGCCTGCGGCTTCCGCGCCAAGCGCGCCCGTCGCGACTGATGCCACGACGAGCACTCCAGCGGCACCGTCTAGCAAGTACTCGATGGCCTCGTTCACGCGGCCCGCTAACGGCGCGGCTCCGGGAACCCCGGGCGCTCCGGTGGCCCCTGCCGCTCCCGCCGCTGCGAAGCCCGCGGCCGCTCCTCAACAGGCATCACCCGCGGCCCCACGCCCGGCGGCCGTCGATCCTCACGACAGTCGACCGGCGGTGGATCCCGCAAAGGCCAATGATCCTTGGTTCAAGTTTGTTGAGCAGGTGAAGAAATCAAATAGTCTCCTCGGTGCGATGCTCGAGAACACGCATCTGATTTCGACCGAAGGTACTCGCCTGACGATTGGTGTTCCTAAAAAAATGAGCTTCATGTTCGACAAAGTGAAGGAATCCGACAACATCAAGCGGATCGAAACCTTCCTTGAGACTTTCTGGAACAAGAACTACTCGGTCGACGTCAAACTCGCCGACGAGAAAGTTGAAAAGGCGTCGGTGACGCCCAAAGCACTTGCCGACGAGCAAAAAACAGCCAAAAAGAAATCTATTGAGCACGCGATCGAGCAAAATCCTCTCGTTCAGACGGCTCAGAACGTTTTTAAGACTCAAATCAAGTCCATCAAAGATGCCGGCAACAAGTCGGCCGGAAAGAGAGAGACCAAATGAAACGTGGCGGAGGAGGCGGCGGTATGCAGGGTGGAATGCAAAACTTGATGCGTCAGGCGAATCAGCTCCAGATGAAGATCAAAAAAGTTCAAGAAGAGCTCGCTCAACGCGAGTACGAAGGAACTTCTGGAGGCGGCGCGGTTACCGTCAAAGTAAAAGGCGAAAACCAAGTGTTTGCCTTGAAAATCAGCGACGAGGTGATGAAGTCTGGTGATGTGGAGATGCTTCAGGATCTCGTCCTGACGGCCACAAACGACGCGTTGAAACGGGCGCGCGACACGCACGCGGCCGAGATGGAAAAAGTCACCGGCGGCTTCAACATGCCGGGGCTGTTTTAATCCGTCGAAATCGTGAATGAGAGAGTGAATGTTTAAGATAGGTGCGCTGGAAAAACTGATTCACGAGCTGAACCGCTTGCCCGGTGTGGGCCCCAAGACGGCTCAGCGCCTGGCGTACCATATTCTTCGCACCCCGGATTACTCCGATAAACTTCAGACGGCGCTTCAGCAGGTTCAAGATTCCGTACATCTGTGCGCGCAGTGCTTCTCTTACACCGATGAGCCGAATCTGTGTCGCTATTGCACGGATTCCCACCGTCGGGGTGATCTCCTCTGTGTCGTGGAAGAACCCGCCGATATCATGCGCGTGGAATCCTCCGGAGTTTTTCGCGGCAAGTATCACGTGCTTCACGGAGCGATCTCGCCGCTCGATAACATCGGTCCGCAAGATCTTCGCATCAAAGAACTCATGGAACGCGTCGATGCCGGTCTCGAAGGTCGCTCACTCAGCGAATCTGGAGAACCCGCTCCAAAAATCATCGAAGTCATCCTCGCGCTCGATCCCGATCTCGAGGGAGATACGACCGTTCTGTATCTCGCAAAAGCGTTGGCCGATAAACAGGTCAAGATCACCCGAATTGCAAGTGGCGTTCCCATAGGCAGTGATATAGACTACGTGGACGATCGCACATTGGGACGCGCTCTCGAGAACAGGGTGGAGCTTTAATCAGTGGCTTTTATCAACCAAGAGGCCAAGGAAATTCATTGTAAGGTGGTTTACTACGGTCCCTCGTTGGGCGGTAAGACGACCAATATCCAATGGGTTTATCAAAAATCAGTCGGCCAAGATAAATCCGAGCTCGCCCAGTTCAACACGAATCCCGAACGCACGCTGTTCTTCGATTTCTTGCCGATGAATGTCGGCCAGATCAACGGTCTGAAGACGCGCTTTCACCTGTACACCGTTCCCGGCCAAGTGGTTTATGACGCAAGCCGCAAGCTCATCTTGAAGGGTTTAGATGGAATCGTCTTCGTTGCCGACTCGCAAATCGAGCGCATGGACGAGAACATCGAAGCCATGAAGAACCTCGAGAAAAATCTCGAGCAGCAAGGCTACAACATTCGCCAGGTTCCGCTCGTGATTCAGTATAACAAGCGCGACCTTCCCAACGTTGCGTCGATCGCCGAGCTGCGCGCGGCACTCAATAAGTACAATGCTCCCGATTTTGAAGCGACGGCGGCCATCGGTCGTGGCGTCATGGAAACGCTCAAGACGGTTTCAAAGGGCATCATTACCACCCTCAAGGGTGGCGACGTCTAAAGGTTAAATCCCATTCCGATTTGGATCATGAACGCCGTGGTGTACACACTCGGAGCCGTCGAGTTTTGCGCCACCGAAAGAAGTGAGCGATTCAGCATGACTTCAGCGCGGTAGTCGCGCTCTCTTCCGAGCACCGCCATTCCGGCGCCGGCGGCGGCCAGCACGTTCACATCGCGCAGGTTCTCGCGCCCGGTCTTAACGTAATTGCGCTCGCGAATCGATCCGTCGGGTCGGTGATCCTGCGTGCCGAGTTCCGAATAAACTCCGGTCGTGACAGCGGGAATGAGGCCCGCTTTTCCGTATATGGCGATCGGCTCGCGAAAACGAAAATTCAATTTCGCGAGCAACGGAACGCCGAGATAATCGAGTTGGGTGTTCGCGGTGCTCACGTACGTATAGCCACCCTCTGCTCGGCTGGAAGTCGCCTTGAAGCCGTCCTGCATGTAAACGAGGCCTGTTTGAAACGTCACCATCTGCCGACCTATCTCAAGGAGGACACCCGCGTTGATTCCACTCCGACGGTTGATCTTGGTGTTCGCTCCGGTTTCGGCGGCGTCGACGGTCGCGGAACTGAAGCCCACGCCGGGAATCACCGTGAGATTTTTCCGAAAGGAAGGCTGAGTGACGGTTGTCGTCGACATGACTTGCGGCCGCTTTGCTCGGGTCGCACGACTCGGTTTGGCGAACGCGGAATTCGCGACGAGGATCAAGGTGACGATCAAAATGGATTTCATGCGCTCGTCTTAACAGAGCGCTTTGACGTCGGTCCACCTTCGGACCCGATGTGAAGAAGACTTAGCAATTGCTCAGATGCCGATTCCGAGTCCGACCGTACCCATGAACGATTGCGTAAAGATCCCGCCGCCACTCTCTTCGGAATTGACCGACATCAAGCTACGACTCCAGAGAAAATCAACGCGGAAATCAAGATTGGAATCAATGGGCATCTGCACGCCCGCTCCCGCCTGCGCGAGAACGTTCATGGGGCGGGTGCCTTCGGTGCCTGACGCGCGTGACATCGAAGACGTTCTCGTTCCGGTGACCGAAGTCGAAGCGTTGTTCGAAGTCACCTCGACGCTCGAGGTGTAAGCCGGCATCAAACCCGCGCGCAAATTGATTCGCGTTTGGTTTTGCGTTCCGAGATTGAGTTTCGCCATGAGCGGAAGACCGATGTAATGAACGGCGAGTTCCTCATCGATCGAAATATGCTCGCCGTATTGCGAGGTTCCCGAAGACAACGCCTTGGTGCCCTCTTGAAGATAAATCAAACCTGTTTGAAATGAAAATCGCGTCTGACCGAACTCCATGAGAACGCCGCCGAGAAATCCGGCCCGGCCCGTGATATCGACGCTCTGGATGTTCGGGTCATTGTTGCTGCCGTTCATGATATCGGCCTGCGAGTAGCCCGCGCCACCAAACGGAATGAGTGTCAACATTCGATTGCTCGACCGCGCACGCACGCGGGTTGAGGAACGGAGCATGACGGGCTCTTCGGAGCGATGATCCGACAATTCTTGGGCGGGTGCGACTCGGGGTTCATCGTAATCATAGTTATTATGATTGTTGATGACCACCTGGGGCTGAGGTTGGGATGGGGGCTGCGGAGTCGGAACGGGTGCAGGGGCTTTTCCGACAACGCTTCCCTCTTCGATCATCGGAAGAGAGCTACGGCCCGGAGCCGCCATCGTCTGGAAGAACTTTTCTTTGCTCTTCCCCTGAGTCACCGTCGGTTTCAGGCGACGCGGTGGCTCCTCAAACGTGAGTGAAACCTTAGTAGGTTTGATTTTCGAGGGCTTTGCCTTTGCGATTTTCTTGGGCTTAGCTTTTTTTGCCGAGGCGGCCTTCGCCTTCGGAGATTGAGTAGATACTTTTTTAACCCGCGGCTCTTTGGCAGCCTTCTCTTTAGGCTTCGGCTGAGCATGAACCGTGACCAACGCGAGTAACACGCAAAGTACGGCGAAAATTTGGCCCCTCATGGGTCAGCCCTCCAAAGGTTTCCATTCATCAGACTTCATATGATCAGAATTCATAAAA
>SXSP01000153.1 GCA_005792225.1 Bdellovibrionales bacterium
GAAATAAGCTTCAATCAGTTCGGCTAGATCTCAGTGGTAGTGCTGTTGTTCTTGGAAGGATGTATTTGTCCGGCGGAGCTTTGACCAAATCGAACTGGACTATGACTCCACTCAATATACCGAGTTTAACCTCGGAGGCGGGAAATCCCGCGAGCTCCGTCTACGGATCAACCGGTGATGGTTATTTGTTTTGGGACGACGAAAGCTTGCCAGACACCACTAGGGATCTCTTTTTCGCAACCGAGACGGCCGCTGGCGTCTTCGGATCGAAACAAACGGTCGGTCTCAGCCTGTCTGGGGTCGATGAATTTCAGCCTTTCTTTTTTGAGAATCGACTTTATTTCTCACTCGTTCACGGCGCCATTCTGTCGTCAGAGTTAACTTCGGGGGCTGACCCTTCTCTCTCGGGTTCATGGTCGGCATTAAAATTCGAAATAGGTACGGACTCGAGCCACGTCCATGTCGGACGAATATCTTCGATGGGTGAGCCAAGCTTGTATACGGATTCAGGCGGGAAGAAGTGGATGTATTTCGCTTACGGAATCTCTGGAACCTCAAGCCTAAATCTGAATATCGGCCGCGTTCGCGCGAAATAGGTGTTTTCCCGCGAAAGCTTGTGAAGCGTCGTTCTCATTGCGGTCATCGTATCGCCTTATTTCCAGGCTCCATGAGCATAAAGCGTTCGAAAGTATTCCTCGGTCGTCGTTGGTTTATGACCGATGAGTTTCTCCAAGTCGCCTGTCACTTGATCCCATTCGCCGCGGAGAATGCCCTTCACCCAACCTAAAAGAAATGGTGCGACGAAGTCTGGCACTCCGTTCGAAATCCCGCTCTCGATGTATTCCTCGTCGGTGACAGCAGTGAGAGGAACTTTCTTTCCTGAAACTCGAGACAGGATCTCCGCCATCTCTTCGAAGGAGACTGCTTGGCTGCCGGTGAGCGTGTATGTTTTGTTTTTATGGCCGTCTTGAGTAAGAACCGCGCCATGAGCTTCGGCGAGATTCTCTCGTGTTGCCGAAGCGACTTTTCCGCTGCCCAACGGGACCCGAAGACCCGTCTCTAAAACCCGCGGCCCAAAATAGGAAGGCATTGTGTTCAGGAACGGCGGGTGCTTAACAATGGTGTAAGCGATCCCCGACGATGCGATTTTTTGTTCAGTAAAGATATCTTCCTCTGTGACTTCTTTCATCGAGAAGTCAGAGCCTGCTTTGCGAATAATAGGCATAAAGACAATGTGTTCAACTCCGGCTTTCACCGCAGCATCGATGACATTCGCATGGGCTTGCTTGCGATCCGTAAATGCATGAGTCGAAACCAGCATCAGTTTTTCTACATCCTTCAGCGCACGACGCAATGAGGGCGGATCCATATAGTCACCGGAATGTAAATCAATGCCCATTTTCGAGAGGTCTTGCGCCTTCGATGGATCGCGAACCAGGCCGGCGAGCTGATCGGCCGGTATTTCTCGATTGAGCAGATTCTTTAAGGTGAGTTCGCCGATGTGTCCACTTGCTCCGGTGACAAGAATCTTTCCCATGACTTCCTTCTTTCTTTTGGATACTAAAATAGTATCCGAATGGAACAAAAAATTTTTAGCTCAACGTGACCTAATTTTTCGAACGACGTCAGCTATGGTCGTCTTTTTAAGTTCCTTTTCAAACGCCCTTTGAGCGTCGTCAGAGACTCCCTTCATGACGTCTTTTATATTCGAGCTTATTTCACACGATCGGTTCACGGTGTAATTATGGATTGCAAAAGTCTTCGGTGCCTCAACCGCGGAATACACATCAAACAGTGTAATCTTATCTGAACTCTTCGCAAGTTCGCAGCCTCCAGCCTTACCTGCATAGGTTCGGATCAGCGACGCTTTCGAGATCTTAGCGAGGATACGTTTTATAAATGCGGGATTGGTATTCACACTTTCGGCCAAGGCCTCCGATGTTACAAAGCCGTCTCGGCTAGCAATACCAGCCAACAAATGGACCGCGATTGAGAACTGTGTGTTTACCGAAGCCATAATGGTAACTATAATAGTTTCTATTTTGCGCCGCAAGTTGAATTTTGGTCGGGCCGGTCCGGCATGAGAGCCACTGTCTCATTCTGGTCCTTGAGGTCGATTCCATACCACTCTATTGTGACTCCAATCCGCTCGAGGAGGCTCAATTGAATCCATCTGACCTGGCGAGTTCGAACCTTGGCGAACTCTATCGCCTGATGTTCGAGGCTAAACAATCCGAAGACCATGCAACGGCCGAAAAGCTCATGCTTGCCATCGAAGAACAGAGAACTCAGGCTGCACGTTTGCCAGATCCTCAACTCATAGAATCCCAACTTTCCCATCTTCCTGAATTTGCGCGACAGGTTTTGTGGAAATCCCAAATCGAGGTCGGAAGACCGGAAAGATCGAATTGCATTAATGCTGCGTTCAATTACCACGATGTAAATCCTCATTGGGAAACTTATTCGACGACGGAATTTTTGGACCGTATTCAAAACGAATACTTTCAAATCTCGCCGGAGGAGGATGCGAAACGTGGTGACCTAATCGCCCTCTGGTCACGCACCGGCGGAAGCTGGGACCATCGAAAGATTGATGTTCACGAAATGGATCGCTCCGCTCCCGACTTTCCCTACGGATTGGTCTTCGACCATGTGGCTGTTCGGCTTGACGAGAATCTCGTCTTCCATAAACCTGATCCCACGCTGGAAAGCCGTTACCAAATAGAGTTGCTGGAAGCGATCAAAGTGGTCACGGCACAACAGCCTGGGTTTGAAGTGACTCTGCATAGGAAGAAGAAATGAGCATCGAGATCCTCTATCCGACGGAAAGTTTGTTCCGGAGCTTTTACGAAGCGCTTACGGCCGTAGCGAGGGAGCGTATTTACATTGAGATGATTGAGCCCCCTCCACTTGAGCGCGTGATGCAGTTTCAACGGGATCTTGTTTCCAAAAATGGCCCAGTTTACTACGCCGTTGAAGCCGAGAGGGTCGTCGGTTGGTGTGATATTTTCCCAGAAGAGAATCCGCGCCAGTCCCACCGCGGCAGTTTGGGCATGGGTTGCCTCCCTGGATATCGTGGCCGAGGCATTGGAGCGCGGCTTTTGGAAGCAGTTTTGAAGCACGCGAAGACATTCGGTCTCGAAAAAGTAGAACTCCACGTTTATACATCCAATGAATCAGCGATAAAGCTCTATGAAAAATTCGGTTTTACAAAAGAAGGCCTCATCAGACGTTATCGTAAACTCGACGGTATCTATTTTGATTGTTTAGCGATGGGCAAGTTCCTAGATGCGAAGGTTCAAAAGGGAGTTGAAACTTTAGATTTAGATATGTCTGCAGGGGGCCTGGGAAAATGAAAAAAATCATCCTACCCCTCGCTCTCTCCATTCTCACGGCCTGTGCGCAACTGCCGAAAACAACGGAGGCAACGGTGCCGACTGAATCGCAAAAGTTATCTCCAGCGCAGAGCGGGTATCTCAAGGTTAACGGCCTCGATCTTTACTATGAGACTTATGGCGAAGGCGAGCCGCTGGTTTTGCTCCATGGAGGAGGTTCCGATATTCACGTGAGCTTCGGTCGGGGGATCGCGACACTCGCAAAACATTTTCGAGTCATCGCGATTGATGAGCAAGGTCACGGGAAATCGCCGGCCTCATCCCGTGTATTTGGATTCGAGAATACGGCTCAGGATATCGCGGCCGCGCTCAAACAGCTCAATATTGAAAAAGCCAAGTTTATCGGTTTCAGCAACGGAGCTACCACCGGGATGTATCTTGCAATCCTTCACCCGCAACTCATGACCCGAATGGTATTGGGATCGGGGCTCTACAGCCGAAACGGCGCCCCATCGGGATTCTGGGACATGATGAAGAAGGGGGGATTAGAATCGATGCCTCAGGAATTAAAAGACGCTTACGTCAAGCGTGCTCCGAATCCGCAGGATCTCGTGAAGATGTTCGAGTCCGATTCGACCCGTATGCGGACCTTTAAAGACATTCCTGAAAAATCGATCCGTGCGGTCAAAATTCCGGTCTTGATCATGCAAACGGATCAGGATGTTCCTACACTCGAACACGGGCTTCACGTAACAAAACTTCTCCCTCAAGGTCACTTTGCCGTTTTACCCGGCTCTCATGACAACTACATCGGAGATCTATCTAAAGATTCTCCGGCTCTCGCTCAAGCGAGCCTCAACATCATGATCGAGTTCTTGAAGGCGCCAGCCGAAAAGAAGTGAGACAGCGACATGTTTGAACGAACGGTCGGAAGGATCACACCCACCGTCAACTTTGGGCCATGATCCTTCCACCTCATGCACGTCACTCACGCCATTCCAACGGTCTTTGCCAAGATCACCGCGTCTGAGCCTGCGGGAATCTTCATCGGGCTCGAGGGTTCGGTGACCGCGACGAAAACGGCTTCTGCAACGTCTCGAGCATTTGTGACCGGTGAGCCCGCAGCTGAGAGACCAGCTCTCACGGCTTCAAAGGTCGGCATGTACGCTTCAGGCACCGGTAACATCTTCGCGAAAGCATTCTCGGCGAATTTTGTCGAAGGAGCGAGACCCGGCAAGACAATTCGCATGCGAACATTGAAGGGCTCGAGCTCAAGCGCCACCGATTCCGTGAATGCATTCACTGCGGCTTTGCTAGCAGTGTAGACCGCCAGGAGGTGAAGCGGCTTCAGAGTCACCGTCGAAGTGACGTTGACCACCACGCCAGACTTTTTGGCGCGAAACTGCGGAATCACGGCTTGAGTCATCGCGATCGTGCCGATGGTGTTGGTTTCAAACACGTCTCGAATGGATTCGACCGTCACTCCTTCGAGCGCGTTCAACAATCCTATACCTGCGTTGTTGACGAGAGCATCGATCGGACCGGCCTCGGCGATGACCTTACGAATGCTTTCTTCTTTCGTTACGTCGAGGGCTAGGACGCGAAGGTTTTGGTGGCGGGGGAATATGTCGTCTTTGGGTGTCCGCATGGTTGCGATAACTTTCCAGCCGCGCTCGAGAAAGTATTGTGCCGTCTCGTGACCGAATCCAGATGAGCAACCCGTGATCAAAACCGTTTTCATGTGACAGACTCCTTTTTAATTGGTCGTCGTTGTGAGATTATTAGACCAGAGAGTTTCGAAACTAACAAGTTTCGAAACTAGTTAGTTTCGTAATGGATGTGAACTGTGAGTAAGATCAAGAAGTTAGCCTCGAAAAAAAATGAGACAAAGCCCCTGAGTCGACCCTCCGCCGTGGGTCGCAAACGTGACGATTCGCTCGATTCGGCAATCATCGAGGCGGCACTCAATGCGCTGGCGGAAGTTGGGTTCGACCGGATGACAATGGATCTTGTCGCCGCCAAGGCAAAGACCGGTAAGGCCTCCATGTACCGGCGTTGGAGCTCAAAGACCGAGCTCGTTCGTGATGCACTCGTTTTCATGAACCGGCACTCGGTTGAACTCACCGAGCTTCCCGACACGGGGTCGATTCGAAATGACTTATTAGCTCTCGTGAAGCCGAAATCCGCCGAACAGAGCGAGCGGAAGATGCGCGTCCTCGCGGGACTTGGATCCTTCTTCGCTGAGTATCGGAAGATATCGGAGGACATCTCCACCCACATCTTCGGTGGATGGGAGAAGGCGAATGCACAACTTCTCACGCGAGCTATTGAGCGCGGTGAGATTTCCAAGTCGGCGGATGTCGAGGGCACCTGCCAAGTCATCTCTGCGATGACGGCCTATACGACAACGTTGTTGCTTAAAACTTTCGATAAAACGACTTATGCGAATTTGCTCGATAACATCTTACTTCCGGCTCTTCGCTCCGGAACGAAACCTTCGGGAACAAAGAAAGCATGAATCCCAAAATTCTCGAATCGACTGCAAATGTACCCGAGCACCAAAAGCTCCTTCTGAAGATCAGTTCTTACTTTCAGAAGATCCCGGGGATTGTGAGCCTCTTCGTCAGCGGTAGCACAGCGACGGGTGGCATGGATGAATACAGCGATTTAGATCTCGGCTTCTTGTGCCGCAATGAAGAAGTTCGCAACCAGATCTGGAACAATCGTTGGAACTGGGGCGTCGCTCCCTGGTTTCACAGATTTGATGCCGACCATATCAAACCGAATTTCGTCATTTATTTTTTTGAGCCGAACATTCACGTGGACTTCAACTTTTACGTTGAGAGTGATCTTCCGCCTCCCGCGGGTGGACCTTTCGTGATTGCCTGGGATGAAACGGGAAAGATGGAATCTTGGGCAGAGAGCACAAACCAAGGTAAGCCTCGGGAGCCCGACTGGAGCAACGTCGTTCACGAAGACGAACAATTCTGGGCATGGATCCATTATTCCGCGAGCCATGCGGCCCGGGGCGAGTTCTACGACACGGTTCGATTCCTGAAGGACCTCAGATCAATCGTCGAGAACTGGGAGGCGCGACTCGCGGGCCGGCACGTCTTCGATTCACGGCGGGCGGAGGAGAGATATCCAAAAGACTTTCTCGCGGAAATGGCTCGCACGTTCTGTACTCCATCAAGAGATGGAATCAAAAATGCGTTCGCCTCACTCATTCGTGTTCAACTGCGGCAGCGCTCGGAGATTGGCCGCAGACATTCTATCAATTGGAAGGTGAGTGACGAGGCGATCGCGAAAATTCGATCTTTCGCCGAAGAAATCTAGTTAAGCTTCTCGCACGAATAACTCTGGATAATGCATGATCAAACCTTGATCGTCGACCTGAAGACGCGCGCGGAAGTTCGCTGCGGGGTCCTCGAAAAGATAATGGTGTTCATCGAGTCGGGTATAGATCTGAGAAACCTTGCGACACTGAAGCGTAGGGCCATGAATCAAGAGGGTTTGGAAACTTTTCTTTTCGCCGATGGCGAGATTGAGTCGACGGATCGCGAATGTATTCGTCAGGGGCGTGGGCCAAAGATCGAGATCGGTGCACGCGTCGAACTCCGTCAGTCTTTCTTCACCTTTGTACCAGCCCCGATCGTAGCGGAGGTCGAGTTCTAGCGTTCGGTTTTCTTTTTGCGTTTGGATGCGCGCGGCTTCGACCTGAAAAGCGGAGTTCCAACAAAACTCGTAAACGAGACGGAGAGGGTTTTTATCTTCGTCCAGGCGCAGGAGTGAGCCTGTCGCTCGCTGCTCCTTAAGCCAAACGCATTCGAAGCCCTTCTCGGTCGGGTCGAGTGAACTCCAGGCTGCAGTTTGAGTCGAAAAAGAGCCGCTATGATTCATATCCCCACCGTCATCGCGACTGACGCGTTTTCTTTTTGGCCTTCTTCTTCGTACGGAGTTTCGATTGCGGAATCTTTCCGATGCGTGGATCTTCTGCGCCGATGAGATCGCTGAGCCGCAGGGCTTCGGTTTCAAAGTCGGCACCGTCCTCCGGAAGATTCACCCAGCTCTTAAATCCGTCGCCGCTAAGATCAGAGAAAATGTCAATGTAACGAAGGCTCGGGAATTCTTGCTTGAGCTCCTTAAAATGCGGCCCCGACATGACTAACCAAATTCCGTTGTCTTGAGGCGATTTCGGTCGATGCCGAAGCGTGCAGATGATCTTTCCGTCGATGTAGATCGAATGTGAGCCGAACATCGGCTTCACTTCAATCCGATCCGCCGAGATTGAGTCTTCGATCGCCTCAAGAACGAAAATGTGGGCGATTTTGGATCTGTTCTTCACCATGTGACGACCCTTTGCTGCAGATGAGGGTTTAACAGCATTGTTTCTTAGTGAGATCCGGGGGATCAAGGGAGTTTGTCTCGCTTTGAGTCATCGAGTACGATCGAGTTTGCGCATCAAATTTGTCACTCCAGGACCTTCGCGTCCGGCAGTAATCTTTAACTATCAATAGTGCGTTTGCGGGGAGGACTTTAAATGCGAGCATCAGTACTTAAGATCAAGACCTGGATTGTTTGTGCATCTGCGGTCGTGAGTGTTTACGGTTTGCGGGCGGAGGCTGCATCGTTAGCCCCGTCCTCGATGGCCGTTCGGGTTGGAACCTCCAGTGGAAATGTGAGTACCCTGGCCGCTGAAAACGACGGCCGAATTTTGAACCTCTACACGAATCGAAGAGGCAATCTAACGGTCGATTTCAGCTTCTCGGTCTCAAGCTCTGTCGTTCCAGTCCAGCTTAAGAGTCGCTTCTTACAGAAGAGTGCTGCGAACACATTTACCTTTCAAGTTCTCAACAAGAGTGGAGCCTACGTGAACATCGGAACCACAACGGGTTCGGCAAACGTGTTTAAGTCGCTTGCCTTCGCCGTGCCGAGGGAGTCGGTTGTGAACGGCAAGGTCACAATCCGCCTGATCTCTTCGCAAGTGTCCGACGACTGCCGCATGGTCTCTCTTTCACTTCTAGATCAGGCGCCGGCTCCCCAGCCGACACCACAACCAACACCAACACCGGGCCCCGTCGTGACGCCAACACCGGCGCCAACTCCGGTTGCGACTCCGACACCGGCTCCGAGCGCGACGCCGCAGCCTCCCGCTGGAGCGGTCTCGTTCCCTCCGGGGATTTCGTGGTACTGGCAGCTTTCGGGTACGCTCAATACCAACCGAGATGCGAAAGTCTATAACGTCGATTTATTCGATACATCCGCGGCAACCATTGCCTCTCTTAAGCAGTC
>SXSP01000154.1 GCA_005792225.1 Bdellovibrionales bacterium
GATCGCCGTTTCGGTCTGCGCGGCGGGCGCGGCTTCGATGACGGGTTCGACCGGCGGCTCCTCCTGGATGACGGCCGGCTCTTCGACGGGGTGAACGATTTGCGCGAACTCCCGATTTTCTTGAACGCGGAAGGCACTCTTTTCTTCTTCCGCGACCTGGAACTTGAACGTGAAAGTTGAGCCTTCACCGGGAACCGTCTCGATTTCGTGTGTTCCACCGAACGCCTTCACGACCGACGCCACCGACGCGAGCCCCAGACCCACTCTGTTCGGAGATTCAAATCCTTTGAAGAACGGTTCGAACGCGCGATCACGCACGTCTCTCGGCATGCCGATTCCGGTATCGGTGACGCGAATCGTGATCATCTCGCCATCAAAATCCGTCTCGAACTTCAAGTGTTTTGACGGACGCGCCTGCATCGCCTCGATCGCGTTGTCGATCAAGCGGCTCAACGCGTTCTCAATTCGCGCCTGCGATCCGCGCAAATACGGAACCGGCCGAACTTCCTTCATCACGTGAACGCCTTCCGACACGAGCTCCGTCTCCGCGTTCGAGAGAGCATTCTCGATCGCCTTGCGGACATCGACTTTTTCGACTTCCGCTTCGGCCTGCGCTTGATCTTGCCAATCATGAATTCGCTCGAGCGTATCGCGCATCCGCCGAGCCTCGCGCGCGATACTGTCGGCGTGATTCTGAATTTCGTCTTCGCCCGACTTCACGCGCACGAGACTTGCGTGACCGAGAATCCCGTGAAGAGGCTCGGTCAACGCCTGAACGAGGCCATCGGTCAGGATCTTCTCGGTCTCCGTGCGGACGCGGGCTTCGACTTGCTCCGTCGGCTCTGGCAAAGTTTCGGGAGCCGCGACTTCGGGAGCCTCGTGGACGGCGACCACTTCTTCTGCTTGCGGCAGAGCTTCCACCACGGGGGAATCAATCACGGCCGCGCGGCCCGAAGATCTCGCGATCAACCAACTTGCAACGGCACCCAGACCCAAGCAAAAGAGAAGTGCCGCGAGTCCGATTTGGAGTGCTGAGTTTCTTTGCGCATCCACCATCTGGTAAAGCATCTGTTCGGGTGTCGTGATGATGGCGTAGAGATTCGAATGCTCAACGCGCTCATAATGACCGAGAACGGGACGACTCTCGAGGTCTTCGAACTTGCCCGTGGACCCTGTCTTTTTATTCTTCAAAATTTCGCGAACGAGCGGATCTTCCGTGAAGAGTGCGCCTTGGTAAGCCTTGTTCACGTGGGCCGCGACGTAACCGCGATCATCCACGAGGTAAACACTGTTAGTTGAGCCAATGAAATCTTCAGTGACCTCGGCGAGCGGATTCGATGTCGTGAATCCGACGAGAACCGCCTTGTTCGCCATGTTCATGCTCGCGAGAACTTGCTCGGCCGTGTCGGGAAGATGCGTTTGGCTGAGTGCCGTCTCCTCGTTCGGGCTCACCGGCTTTTGGATCTCAACCGAAATCATAAAAGCATAAATCGGCGCGCCCTGGCGATCGCTCAGGCGTGTCCAAACGGTTTCGCCATCGCGTACTTTTCCGTAAGAGAGGCTCTTCAAGAGCGTGAGCTCATGACCCTTGGGCCAACGATCTTCGGTCACGTTCGGATTCTTCTCGATCCAAGTGGGAACCCACTGCCCGCCGTCCCCCGCCTGCACGAGAGAGACGACATCAAAGCCCGCGAAGCTCGCGTTCCGTGCGGAACCGCCTTGTCCCACGCGCACGCTCGCGAAGTGAATGAGCGACTCTTTTTCGTCGCGCAGGCGCTGTTGCACGAGGCGCTTCAACGGAGCGATCTGCTTCATCGCCGAGTCCATGATGAACGCCGTCTTGTCTTGGACGAGAAGCGATTCCGTCTTCCAGATCATCGCGACGAGCATGGTGGCGGCGGTGACGAGAACGAGTGCGATCACTTTCCATTGGATTGATTGAGATGAAGTTCGGTGGTTCGACACGGGCATTCCACTCCTTGTCCCTCGAGAAAACCCATTCCTTGGGCGAAGAAGACCGGGACCTTTATCAGTGACTCTCGATACGAGAATTTCGGTGAATTAAGCGTTGAATATCATTCTAATTTTATGGGCGCTCGCGAGGCAAGCCATCGGCCCAGGAAACCCGGCCTGGGCCTCAGAATGGCGACAAAAGTCGGGGTCCATTCCACCCCATAGTTAACGCCTTGGGCTGTACCCCCTTCACACCTCGACGAACGTGCTGACAGGTTCACCCGTTTTCACTATAACTGCGCCACTATGATCGAACGTTGCGACTTCCTGGTGATCGGTTCTGGTTTGGCGGGTCTCTCCTACGCTCTCAAGGTCGCAGAGCGCGGACGAGTCCTGATCCTCTCAAAAGCCGCGGCCCCGTCCACCAACACATCCATGGCCCAAGGCGGGATCGCCGCGGTCATGTCGCCCGATGATAGTTTCGAAAATCACCTGAAAGATACGCTCGTTGCGGGAGCCGGACTCTGCCACGAAGACATCGTCCGTTCCGTCGTCGAAAGCGCCCC
>SXSP01000155.1 GCA_005792225.1 Bdellovibrionales bacterium
CACCAAGGGCGGGGCTGGATCGCGATCGCTAAACCATCGGGAATGAGTGTTCACAATGATCCCGCAGGTGACGCGCTGGCCTGGGCTCGCGGGCATCTTGAGTCCAACTTCAATCCCAACGAACTTTCGCCGGCGCACCGGCTGGACCGCGAGACGAGCGGCGTCTTGATCCTCGCACTGAGCCGTGACACCGCCCGCTCCCTTCAACGCTCTTTTGAAGAGCGTCGGGTGCGGAAGATCTACCGGGCTATTCTTCGAGGCGCGCTCAAGGAGCCAAGCGGTGTTTGGAGTTTTCCCATCACCGATCGCGCCGAGGGCCGCAAAAATCCCGCGGGCGTCAGCGGTGAGCGTGTGACAG
This sequence comes from Bdellovibrionales bacterium, assembly GCA_005792225.1. Lineage (GTDB taxonomy): Bacteria > Bdellovibrionota > Bdellovibrionia > Bdellovibrionales > JAMPXM01 > SXSP01. The sequence goes on from SXSP01000155.1 coordinate 359, forward strand.
CCGAGACACGATTCCGCGTTCAGCGCTCGAACGCTCATCTGACCGAGATCGAAGTCGACCTCGGGACTGGCCGTCAGCATCAAATTCGAAAGCACGCAGCGCTCTCAGGTCACCACATCGTCGGGGATTCCCGCTACGGCGATCCGAAGCACCTGGCGAGGATCGAACGCATGTTCGGCATAGCACGCTTACTTCTTCATGCCGAGACGATCGAAGTCGACGATCCCGAAACGAACGAGCGGCTCGTCCTTAAGGCTCCCTTGCCGGCCGAGTTCGATATGCTCTTTGAAAAACCGAGGACTCCATGACGAAAAAAGAACGCGCGGCCCACGTGCTGGAGCGACTCAACCAACTCTATCCCGAACCTGCGGTTCCGCTCGATCACACCGACACCTACACGCTTCTCATCGCGGTCCTCTTGAGCGCGCAGTGCACGGATAAACGGGTCAATCTCACTACACCTTTTCTGTTTAGCAAAGCGAGCACACCGCGAGACATGTTGAAACTCTCGATCGAAGAAATTCAGTCGATCATCCGCCCGTGCGGTTTGAGTCCTCAGAAAGCGAAGGCCATCAGCGGCCTCTCACGCATCCTCGTTGAAAAGTATGCGGGAGGGGTTCCACGCACCCTCGAGGAACTCGAGGAGCTACCGGGTGTCGGGCACAAGACGGCGCAAGTTGTGATGGCGCAGGCTTACGGCGTCCCCTCGTTTCCGGTCGACACTCACATTCATCGCCTGGCGCATCGCTGGGGACTCAGCGATGGGCGGAGTGTCGAGCAGACGGAACGCGATTTGAAGTCAACTTTTCCTGAATCCACCTGGAACAAACTGCATTTACAGATCATTTATTACGGCCGCGAACACTGCACGGCACGGGGTTGCGACGGAACAGTTTGTGAAATCTGCACCACACTTTTTCCGCGCCGACGGCTGCCTATTAAGAAGGCATCGCACCCGACGAAGGTCGTCAAACGCAATGCACAAACAGGCAAAATTGCCCGAAAAACCAGCAAAAAGTCCTGATATTCTGCTGTGCGTTTGGACCTTTGGCTAGTTTGGTTCCAAAGTGGAACTTAGCGATTCCCAAACTGTAATCGCCTGTTACGCTCCTATTCCGGTACTGCAAATCAACAATGCAGACCAAGGATTATGGGGGGAACAGCATGAAACGGATGTCGCTTAATTTGTCGATCGCTGTGGGGATGGTGATCGGTCTCAGCTCTTTGGCGAATGCGCACTCGAAGCATTCAGAAAATTTCGTAGAAGGTAAAACCGTCTGCAAAGGATTTGCACCGGCGAACACGATGAAGATTCCCGTGGGTCAACGCGGTTCGAACCGCTTCGCGCTCCACGCCGGAATCACCGAGGAAACGTTCAACAGAGTTCTCGATCGGGTCGAAGCACTCTACAAAGACGAGGTACAAGCCCTCGGTGGAACTCTCAAGGTCAACCGTCGTTGGACGGATGCGACCGTTAACGCAAGCGCCCAACAAATGGGAACGACTTGGGTCATCAACATGTACGGCGGTCTCGCTCGTCACACGACCATCACTGAAGACGGCTTCGCGCTCGTCGCCTGCCACGAAATGGGTCACCACATGGGTGGCGCTCCCAAGATCGACGGCTGGTACGGCGATAGCTGGGCAACAAACGAGGGCGGATCCGATTACTACGGCACTCTCAAGTGCGCGCGCCGCTACTTCGCACAAGACGACAACGCATCGATCGTTCAGAACATGAAGATCGATCCCTTGGCTGAAGCGAAGTGCAAAGAGCAATGGTCGGATGTGACTCAACAGTACATCTGCATGCGCGCGTCGGCAGCGGCTCAGTCGGTGACGGCTCTCCTCGCTGAACTCAGCGGCGACCCGGCTCCTCCGAAGTTCGAAACTCCCGACAAAAAAGTCGTTTCGAAAACGGATGACAGCCACCCGGCTTCTCAGTGCCGTCTCGACACGTACTACGCAGGCGTTGGCTGCAAAGCAGACGTTTCGCTTCCCGTCAGCAACACGGACTACCGCCAGGGCACTTGCGTGGCTCCGACGGATGTCTTCGGCTTCCGCCCGACTTGCTGGTTCAAGCCTGATTAAAACTTAAAAATTCCGAGAGGAATTTCGAGAGAGGCCGGGTCGGAGACCCGGCCTTTTTTGTTTGGGGCTTTCGCTTGTTGAAGCTTCTGGATGCGTGCTAATGTGTCCGTTTGATCGGGAGCTATCTCAATTGCCTCAAGCAAAATTGAAAGCTGTTATCTTTTGTCAGCCGAGCGCCCGGCGCTTTACCGGCGATCAGTTGAGCCAATCTCTTCCGCTCCCCGACTTTCTCGCGGGCGGTCGCGCCCTCGGTGAGGGTGAACTCAAAGAGTCCTTCGTTTCAAGTTACTTACGACAAAGCGATCTTCCGCTCGCGTTCTTAAGAGAATCTTCGGCCGAATCGATTTCGCGCTCGTATGCGGCGAGCTTCTCGGAGCTCGAAGGCCTTGGCCGTTCACTGCAATACGCTTTCACCGACGGACTCATTCTCTCGGGAAGCCAAATTCTCTATCATGAAAACTCGAGACTCGTTCCCAGGCACTTGCTTCCGCTCACCGTGAACATGCACGCGGATCTTCGCGAGCGTTCTCGATCTCCTCGCGCGAGCTCCTGGCGCGAGGAGGCCGAAAACGTAACTTTGAGTGTCTTGCTCGCGGCCTCGCGCGCGCAGAAGCAAGCGCTTCAACTCCGGTCGCAAGGCGAGGACGAAGACGAACCCGTCGCCATCTACTTCACCCACGACGATAATGCTCTTGAAGACCGCGAAGCTCTCCGGCTCGATTCGATTGAACTCGCGGGCGAAGGCTGGGGTCCCTGGCATCTGAACATGGCTCTTCACGATCCGCATGCGGGCGTTCACTACGGACGAGCGCGCCTCGAACTCGATCCGAGCGAAATCGGCGACCACCACGGGCTTGCGGATCGCTTCGCACTCGATCTCAAACGCCGCAGGCTTATTTTTCACTCGTTCGCCGAACAGCTCGCGCGACTTCGCCATCAGGCGCCGGCTTCCAGCGGCGCCGAGGTACAAGGCTTAAGCCTTCACCTTTCGGGTCACTCACTCATCCAGGCGACGGTGACGGAGATCAACGATCTCTGGTCCAAAGAGGGACGAACGCTCAACGTTCATCCTGCGAGCGTCACGATTGAGGGGTCTCAGGTCAAACCGCGCCTGCATTTGACCGGCGACGGGGGCTTTCGCATTTCCTTTTTGCTCTCAACACCGGAGGGCGAATGGGAAGCACATGGATTGCCGCAAAGCTGCGCCTACATTATCTTAAATCTTCAGTACGGCCTCGGGGCAACGACGGGATATGCCAACACGCAAATCGCCCATGCCCGACGCGGGCTCAAACGCGAACGCGACATGAAGATCCTGCGAAGTCTCGGATTTTCGGCGCTCATCTTTCACGATGCCAGTTCGTTCGCGTTGGGGCTCCCACTCTCCGATGGCACGACGGTCTCAACCGAGGCTGACCTCTGCGAGTCGCTTTTTACACGTTTGGGATCGCTCATTTTGAAGTCGGAGGGTTGGCCCGTTCAGACGGGAACTCTTCGCGAGCTCTGCTCGAAAAACGTGACGACTCTGATCGAAGGATTCGTCAGCCAAATCATCGGCGATCTTCGCGACCAGCGGGAGATCAGCGTTTATCTTCCCCACGGCGAATTGAAGCTCAGAGGGCTCGCAAAGCAAGTGGCCCTCTTCTTCCATGCACTTTTAGTGGATCTTGCGCGAGGAACCGGCGGCGCCTGCTTTGGGAAAGCCCGCACCAAGTACTTCGAAAATTTTATGAACGGCCGCGCTCATCCCGAAAAAGAAGATTTGGCACTCCGACGGGCACTTGATCCCGAAACGAGCGCCCGCATGATTTACCAGCCCGGAATCAACGAGCGCTACATCCTGCCCGAAACGAGCATCGCCCCCAAAGGTGCGGGTGTCCTGGGCCTCCTCCATGAGGGCTTTGAACTCACGATCGACGGAAAACAGATCGAAGAATTCGATGCCGGAGACTTCCGCCCGGAATTCACGCTGAACGAAGAACCCACCGAGATGGTGGCGACCGGTGGCCACAAGATCGATTGGTTTGAGCTCCACCCGAAATTTTTCTTCAAAGGTGTCGAGATCAGCGGCGAGCAGGCGTCGAGACTCTCTCGGGAGGGCATGCTCGAGTTCCAAGGAAAACTCTATCGGATCAAGGCGCAAGATTTGCCGTCTCTGAAGCGACTCAATCGTTTTTGGGCGAGCATCCAGTCGAAGGGCGCGGGCCTCCTCGCGCAAAACAAGCGGCGCCGCACGGATGAAACCTACTACCAGCTGCCAAAGAGCCAAACACTTGAGCTCTTAGCTCTCCGCGCCTCGGGCGTTCGCGTTCGCGGCGGAGAGAGGTGGGATGAAATCTGCCGCTTCTACGATTCGCTCGATAAAGAGCGACCGCCGCTTCAGTTGCCTGAATCATTCCAAGCGCGTCTTCAGCCTTACCAAATGGCGGGCGTGCAGTGGATTTCGGATCTCTATCAACTCAGTTTAGGCGGCATCCTCGCGGACGATATGGGACTGGGAAAAACGGTAACGAGCCTCGCGTTTCTCGAAGGTCTCAACTCTCGGGGACAACTCGGCTCGTGCCTGGTACTCGTGCCCACGTCGCTCACCTACAATTGGATCTCGGAAGCATCGCGATTTGCGCCGAACTTACCGGTTCGTATCTTCCAGAGCCGCGATCCCGAGCAAACGCTTGATTTCCTCCAGCGAACGGGCGACGGCGTCGTCATTTGTACCTACGGTCTACTTCAGGAACACAGCGAACTCCTGCAGCAGGTCAAATGGAATTGCATCATCTTCGATGAGGCGCAGAACCTAAAAACGATCACCACGAAACGGACCACCGCGGCCCGAAAGCTGGCTGCGCAGTTCAAACTCTGCCTCACGGGCACTCCGCTCGAAAACCACTACGGTGAGCTGTACTCGCTCTTTGACTTGATCGTTCCCGGTTCGCTCGGTGATCTCTCCATGTTCCGCGAGCGCTACGTGAACCCGCCTCGGGTTCTGAAAGAGGAAATCGACGATTTACGATTAAAGGTTAAACCGCTTTTATTGAGACGAACCAAGAATCAGGTCATGAACGAGCTTCCGCCGAAGATCGAAGCAACCGTGAAGCTTCCGTTCGATGAGGACCAAAAGAAAATTTACCGCGATATCGCGAGCGCCTACAACGAACAGGTTCGCAATCAAATCTCCGTCAACGGAGAGGCGAAGGCGCAACTCCAAATGCTCACGGCGCTGCTCCGGTTGCGGCAAGTCTGCTCCGACCCTTCATCGGTGCCCGGTGTGGTTTACAACGGAGAGCCGCCGAAGATCTCGACGCTCATCGAAGCCCTTTCGGAACTCACCGAGGGTGGCGCGAGTGCGTTGGTCTTTACTCAGTTCCTGTCAACTTACGAGCGCATTCGCAAAGCGCTCACCGAAGCCAAGATCCGCCACTACGATATGAGCGGGGCCGACTCCCGTGTGAATCGCGAGAAGAAGTTAAAAGGCGTCCAAGAAGAAGAAGGCGGCGCGGTCATGCTGATGACCCTCAAGACCGGCGGCGTGGGTCTCAATCTCGTTAAAGCCAG
>SXSP01000156.1 GCA_005792225.1 Bdellovibrionales bacterium
CCATCCGGAAAAGTCAGAATCTTGCGCATTGACGTCACCAATCTCGTGGTTGAGAGCCCAACGACTCCCCCGATGACACTCGAGCGATTTCTTATGACGAACTTTCAGACCACCTCGGATACGATGGATATCGAGAGAGTCTGGCTGGAAAGCGACTCATTTCAGCTTGATCTCCACCAGATTCAGGTTTCTCGTGAGAAGGTCAAACTCGGTCGACCGGGTTACTTCATCGCAAAACAAAAACTTCTTCCGGATACATTGAAGGCGAATCTGGATTTCAGCATGAAAGTCGACTTCGAATTCGCCGATCGCAAAGTTCGTCAAATGGATTTGACCGCGTTCGAGCGTCGCGCACAGGTCTCGAAAACGCAAACGGGCTACACGCTCAAAACCTACGGCCTCACACCGTCCAAATATTTTCGTCATGCACCCCCCATCATCAACGCGGATCTGGAGCTGAACGGTGATTTTCCAATGATCCTCTTCTCGCCGCTTAAGGGAAAATTCCTTCTCAAGTCTGCGCAGTTCTCGGGCGACGGAAGCGGAAGTTTCGTGCACACTCGAGCCGGTCGAAGCTACACCGTGCAGCTCGCGGCGGCGGCGCTGGCGTCACGAAAGCTCGTGCCAACTTTAACGATTCAGTCCGATGCGCACACGACCCCTGCTGCATGGTTGGCGGATCTCTATTTCGCGAAAGCGGAAAACCAACTGTCGCCCCAGGAGCAGGCCTTAATCCAAGCCGATGTTCCTCATTTCAAGATGGCGGTGACCGCCCCGAGACTTCCCGCAAGCCAGCCGGCGGATCTCGCCGCGACTCAACAGCGCTTTACGCAGATCATGGTCGAATCCTGCAAGAAAGGAATGAAATCTTCTTGCGAGACGATCCTTGCTCGCCTTCAGGCCGCCTGCGCTGCCGGTCAACAGCGTGCGTGCGCGACGGTGACTGAGCTTGCGCCTTATCGCAAATGATCTTCGCCTAGGCCGGACCGAAGTCTTACAGGCTAGACTCTTCTTTTTGTGAATGAAGACCGATAAGAACCCGTCATGAATGCAGCCAAGAGTTTCGCATCTCCGCAGCTTTACGAAAAACTCGATCTCCTCCGCAAAGAGGCTTCGAACGTCATTCTCGATAAGGGCCGTGAGATTGAGCTCGCCCTCTGCTGCTTGATTTCGGGTGGCCATCTCTTGATCGAAGATATTCCGGGCGTCGGCAAAACCACGCTTGTCAAAACACTCTCGAAACTTCTGGCGCTCGAAACTTCGCGCATTCAATTCACCAATGATCTACTTCCCGGCGATATCCTCGGGAGTTCAATCTACGATGCGGATCGCAAGGGTTTCGTCTTTCATCGCGGTCCGATTTTCGCGCCGCTTGTTTTAGCCGACGAGTTGAACCGCGCGACCCCGAAGACTCAAAGCGCCTGCCTCCAAGCGATGGAAGAACGCAAGATTACCGTCGACGGCGTGACATACGATTTGCCGCAACCGTTTTTCATGATCGCGACGCAAAACCCGCGTCAACAAATCGGAACGTTCCCTCTGCCTGAGTCACAACTCGATCGCTTTCTCATGAGGCTCTCGCTCGGTTACCCGAGTCGCGAGGCGGAGAAGTCGCTGCTTCTCGGAGAGAGCCGTTTGCTTCTCGTTGAAGATTTGAAGCCCGTCGCGACCCCCATGGATTTGCTTCAGATGCAGGCGGCCGCGCGCGGCGTGCATGCGAGCGAGAACATCATCTCCTACATCCAAGATTTGATCGAGAAGACCCGCACGGGCGCCTTCAGCGGAACGAAAATGACGATGCACGGCCTCTCACCTCGGGGAGCGCTCAGCCTGGTTTCGGCCGCGCGCGCTTGGGCGTTTCTTCAAGGACGCACGATGGTTTTGCCCGAAGACGTTCAAGCCGTCGCGATCCCGGTCATGAGTCACCGCCTCAATCCCGTCGATGATCTCACCGGCGATACCGGCACCCGTTGGGCCGAGGATATCGTCGCGAGTGTTCGCGTGGATTAAACCAGGCGGAGCGCCATGAAGAAGAAACGCATCTACATTCTTCCGACCCGCTTCGGATTCGTCTTCTTGGCCGGTGCCGCGATCATGATCTTGATCGGCGCGAGTTATCAGAACAACTTGGTCAATCTTCTCTCGTACTTCATGTTGAGCCTGATTTTCATCGCGATGATCCAGACGCACAACAATCTCAAAGACGTGCGGATCGAGATGCTGGAAACCGAAGGCGGCTTCAAGGGAACGGAGTTTGTCATTACGACCGTTCTCTCGAATGAAGGCAAAGACTCGCGATTCGGACTTGAAGCATCCTACAAGGGCCTTAAGCTCCTCATGGCCTACGAAAATGTCCTTCCGCTCGTGGCGCACGGGACGTTGAAACTCCGCTCCTCCTTCGAAGCGCGCGAGCGCGGTCGTCATGAGGTCGATCGCGTCAAGGTCTCGAGCGCATATCCTCTCGGCCTCTTTCGGGCCTGGATGTGGCTTCCGGTCAAGACATCTTATTTTGTTTACCCTGAACCGATTGGCGACCGTCCACTGCCCGCGGGAGCCGCGACCGAAGAGCCAGGCCCAACCCTTCTCTCGGCCGCGGGTGAGGACTTTCACGGTCACCGCAAGTACGAAACCGGTGATTCCGCCCGTCACATCGACTGGAAGGCGAAGGCCCGCGGACGCGGGCTCTTGGTCAAAGAATTTAGCGGCGGATCACCGGGCGCGGTCGCGCTCGACTGGTATCAACTCGACGGCATTTCCACCGAGGCGAAACTCTCACAACTCTCCCGCTGGGTGGATGAGGCGAGAAAGCGCAAGCTCAACTTCTCTTTGAGGCTCCCTCGTAAGACGTTGCCGCTCGCTCACGGTCTTCAGCATTCCACGCGCTGTCTCGAGGCACTCGCCGAGTATCGGGAGGATCGGGAAAAATGATCCAAGCCGATAAGCCCTGGGACAAACAACTTCAAACGCTTCTCGCCCTCGTGGTCGCCATCAACATCTTGCCCCACGGGTTCTCGAACCCGACCTGGGCCACGATCGTTGGAGCCGGCTGCGTTCTCTGGAAACTTTTGTACCTAAATCGCGGGCTCGGCCTCCCGAACCGCTATCTTTTGGGCCTGGGCGCCGTGGCCGCGACAAGCGCCACTTGGGTTGAATACGGCACCCTCTTCGGAACGGAAGCCGCGAGCTGTCTTCTTGTCGTTCTAGCGAGTCTCAAGCTCCTTGAAACGAACCGCTACCGCGACGCCATGTTGGTCATTTTCACGAGCTACTTTCTTCTGATGGCGCACCTTCTCAGTTCGCAGTCGCTTCTCTCGACGATCTTCATGGCCTTCGACATCTTGATCATCACGACATTAATGTTCCACCTGCATAAGCGCGACCGGCGCAAATCCATCCGCAGCTTCCGCCCCG
>SXSP01000157.1 GCA_005792225.1 Bdellovibrionales bacterium
GCAAGAAACCGCACGCGAGGTGCAGGTCAGTGCAGATGGCCTGCGCTACGCCTTTGTTACTTACCAACGCTCACCCACATAACCCGCGCCTTGGTGCGTGTTGCGCGTGGGATCGGAAGGGCTCAGACCCTTCGGATCAAGGGCAGATGGGTCGGGCCGGTTGATCGCCGTAATCTCGCCTATGCCGACGACACCGGTGGGTTCAGCGTTGGAGTGATAGAAGAGGAATTGGTCGCCGATCTTCATGGAGGTCGTCATGAAGTTCCGTGCCTGATAATTTCTCACCCCAGTCCAAAGCGTCGTCTTGTCCTTCGAAAACTGATCGATTGAGTAGGATTCAGGTTCTGACTTCATTAGCCAAAATCCGGTTGATTTCACCGCCGGTGCAGCCTTGGTCTTTTTCATGGCGACGTTATAACGGAGAGCGGCAGAGACGACAAGGGAAGCGTTTGCCGTGAGGCTTGACTGAGGGAGGGGGGTGGGTATGAATGAAGCCTCTTTTTTCGGGAGGTTAGGCGCATGGACGGGTCTCGTACGGGCACGGCCTTGAACGGCCGGCTGGCATTGATTACCGGGGCCACCGCCGGCATTGGACGGGCTTGCGCGGAAGTTTTGGCTTCCCGTGGGTGTTCGCTCGTGATCACGGGACGTCGTGTAGATCGCCTGAACGAAATTGCGTCCCAGCTCGGCGAGCGTCACGGGGTGAAGGTGACTCCTCTCGCGTTTGATCTCGCCTCTCGTGACCAGGTGGAGCGAGCGTTTGCAAGTGTGGATCTCTCGCATCTTACGATCCTTATCAACAACGCCGGCCTCGCGCGAGGGACCGATCGCGTGCAAGAAGCATCTCTGGACGACTTTGACGCAATGGTGGACACGAACGTCAAAGGGCTGTTGTATGTCACACGCGCATGTCTTCCGTATCTCGTAAAGAACGGGGAAGGCCATGTTGTGAATTTAGGATCCGTTGCGGGCCGTTGGGTTTATCCCGGTGGAGCGGTCTACTGCGCAACGAAGTTTGCAGTCCGAGCATTGAGCGAAGGATTGCGGATGGATCTTATGGGGACCTCTGTTCGAGTGACAAACATCGAACCCGGTATGGTCGAAACTGAGTTCAGCGAAGTTCGGTTCGGCGACAAAGAAAAGGCGAAGGCGGTCTACCGAGGACTCAAGCCTCTCAACGCTGATGACATCGCCGACACGATCGTCTGGTGCCTCGAGCGACCCGCGCACGTAAACATCCAAGAGTTAGTTATTTACCCGACCGCTCAAGCAGGCGTCGGACCAAGTTATACAACGAGAAAGTAAGAGGAGAATTATGCAATTTCGTGTTGAGCGCGACAGCATGGGTGAAATCAACGTTCCGGCAGATCGGTATTGGGGTGCACAGACCCAGCGAAGCCTTGAACACTTCAAGATCGGTGGCGATCGTTTTCCCCGTGAGATGATTCGTGCGCTCGGAGTTCTAAAAAAATGTGCGGCGCTGACGAACCAAGAGCTCGGGCTTCTTGCCGCCGAAAAAGCCAAACACATCGTCGCAGCGGCTAATGAAGTCATCGCAGGTGAGCTCGATGAACACTTCCCGCTCGTCATCTGGCAGACGGGCTCCGGAACTCAGACGAACATGAACGCAAACGAAGTCATTGCCAATCGCGCTCTCGAAAAAATGGGAGAAAAGCTAGGTGGAAAAGGAATTCACCCGAACGATGATGTAAACAAAGCGCAATCGTCCAACGACACGTTCCCGACAGCGATGCATATCGCTGTTGCGGAGCAAGTGAACAAGCGACTTCTTCCGGCGATGAAGACCTTGCGCGCTGGCCTTCATCATAAGTCACAAGAGTTCAAGGATGTCGTCAAAATCGGCCGAACACATCTGATGGATGCCACGCCTCTCACCCTAGGCCAAGAATTCTCCGGTTACGTCACTCAGCTTGATCAGTGCTTGAAGCGGGTAGAGAGAAACCTCGGAGACATCTACGAACTTGCTCTCGGCGGAACAGCGGTCGGCACGGGCCTGAATACCCATCCAAATTTTGCGGAGAAAGCCGCAGCGGCGATCGCGAAAGAAACAGGTCTTCCATTTAAATCCGCACCTAATAAGTTCGCGGCTCTCGCCGCGCACGATGCTTTGGTGGAGCTCTCCGGTTCTCTCAAGACACTCGCCTGCGCTCTCATGAAGATCGCAAATGACGTGCGTCTCCTTGGAAGCGGACCGAGATCGGGCATCGGAGAACTCATCCTTCCAGCGAATGAACCTGGAAGCTCAATCATGCCCGGCAAGGTCAATCCCACGCAGAGTGAGGCCATGACAATGGTCTGCGCTCAAGTCGTCGGCAACGATATGGCAGTCGCAGTCGGGGGAATGAACGGTCATTTTGAGCTGAATGTCTTCAAGCCGTTAATCGTCTTTAACGTGCTCAATTCCACGCGCCTTTTGGCGGATGCCTGCGAAAGTTTCCAAGAGCATTGCGTAGAAGGCATCAAAGTCAACCGCGCGCGCGTGAAGCAGCATCTCGATAACTCGCTCATGCTCGTCACAGCATTGAACCCGCACATCGGGTATGACAATGCCGCCAAGGTCGCGAAATACGCGCACGAAAACGAAACGACCCTAAAAGATGCCGCTCAAAAATTGGGCCTTCTGGACCCAGCGAAATTCGATCAGCTTGTTCGGCCCGAGGACATGCTCGGCCCGATCAAGTCTTGATCAATTTTTATTGTGATGAATGAGCTGATGATGGGCCTTACAGACTGTCGTGAGATTCTCGGCGGTGTGAGGCCCGCCGCGATGAACGGGAATGATGTGGTGGAAATCTAACCAGCGCCGCTCCTGGCAGCGATGACCATTGTCTTCTACGTACGTGCATTGGCCGCCGTCTCGGAGATTGACTTCGTGAATCACCTCAGCCGGAATATTTTCCCCCGCATCCTCAAAAACCCGTCGCGCGACGGGTTTTCCATCTTTCACCCCGGCGCCGCCGCGGCGGGAGAACGCGCGAGCCGCTTTGCGAACGGGATCGTGCCGGTTCAAAAACACTTCGACCATTTCCTCAGCCGTGGCTTCAAAAGACGCAGGCCTGCGAAGCTTCTGCGAAACGAGATCTTGTGCGCGATCCAATCGCTTATCGAGATCCGTACTCACGCCAAAGCGTCTCTCGATACGGTTTTTCGCTCGAACAATCTTCACTTCTTTCACGTCGAAGAACGGGCGTGATCCCGCAATCTTCCGATCGAGTTCCGCGAGAGTGGCAGTTCGTGCGAATTCAATCCAGTCGGCGCAATTATCGCGAGTCACGACGGACGCAAGCCGTCTCGTCTTCGAGATGTCGATCTCGCCGCGGGAAAACGCCGCTTTTAGTTGCGGCACCTCGATCGACTTGCGCACGATCGTGATCATCGTTTCGGCGACATTCTCCGAGAGATTCAGGCATTCGATCGCGTAACGCTTGAGGCTTTTTTTACTATAGTCGCGGAACCCGCGGGTCGCGTGCATGCGCCCGAGGATTTCGACCATCTTGAACTCATTGCCGAGATAACACTTCGCGATCTCGACGGCTTCCAGGTGAATCATCTCTACACTTTTCCGAACCACAAACCCATCTCCTCCCACCCCCTTCCTGCAACCCCCAAGCCCACCCCCAAATCAAACCTATCCAACCCAACCCCCCAAACCCGCCCCAACCACGGACACCCACCGGCCAAAGTCTAGAGTCGTAACCCCATCTTGTTTGTCATCAATCGGGGATTCTGCCACACTCAACACAAGGTCCTACCAACGGATGGTGCCAAGTGCCGAATCAGAAACCGACGTCGCTTTTCAACAACAAGGCAGCGGGTGAGCGTCTCTCCTGGATGAGAGACCCGAACATTCGCCCGTACGTATTCGTACGTCCCGAAAACCGTATCCAAAAGCCGGGGAGTCAGCATCCGGGGCTCGACTGGTTCCCGCATCAGGTTCTCTACAAAAATCCGCTCGAAATGGATGAAGTGAAATTCGCCGATCGAATCCTCGGTCTCGAAACAAAAGCATTCGGTCCCAGCGGAATGGCGATGCCCAGGTGGGTATTTTATGACTGCGCGATCGTCCCGGGCTTCGTTGCGGGTTTTGCGCAGCGAACGAACTCGCTCTCGCCGGCCGTTCGGCTCGCGCTGGGTGTGGATGACGAAAACGTCAACGACGACGATTGGACGCCGCTTTCGCTTTTCATCATCATCCCGACTATGTCGCTCGGCGGGGAATGGGTTGCCCACAATCTCTGTTCGGTGAATTCGCTCCTCGCAAAAGAAGAGCAGTTTTACGGAATCGGCTTCCTCTCCAAAGCATTCGGTCTTTGGTACGCGAACGTGCGTACGTGCTGCGGCATGACTCAGTGGACGTCACCCGCTGTACGACTCCACGCGCATTACGGAGACTTCGAAGTCCTGACGGCGTTCACACCCGTCCATTCCTATTCGAGGACGCTGACATATCGCGTGAACGTTGACGTGTCCCACTGGGCGTCTTTCTTCGATAAACAATCAAAAGAAAGTTCATTCCTGACTCGTTATAAACCCGCTGGCTTTGAAGTGAACCCGACCGACGAAGAGAGTTTGATCTCATTCCAGCGTCGCCTCGAGCGACGCGAAGGGCCGTACTTTTTGCACGGGAATGAGACTCTGGCAAAGGCTTTGACGGATCCGCTCACGATCTATTCGCGCAAGTGATTTGCGCTGGGCCAACAACGGCCCAGCTCGAAATGCGCGCCGAACATTTACTTGAACTGGCCCTGATCGTCCTAGGCAGGCCTCCGCGAATCGGCTAAGATGTCTTCATGAGCCAAAATGAAGACCAAGCACAGAACTTGACTGAACTGCCCGCCGTCGCCCGCAATATTCACCTCCACTGCAAGAAATGCGCGGTCGACCGCTATCACGTCGTCGTCGCTCACTTGACGCCCACGAGCGCGAAGGTGAAATGCGAAGTTTGCGGAGCGCAAAAAACGTTTAAACTTCCGAAAGCCGAGTCCGCAAAAAAATCGACGGGCACCGGAAAGCCCCGCGCGGCTCGCAAAAAAGCGGAACCCGATTACGGCGCGGTTTGGGCGGATCTCAAGACCCAAATCGGTGTCGACAAAATCCTGCCGTACAACATGAAAACAAAGTTCCAGCTTGCAAACGCAATCGAACATCCGAAGTTCGGAGTTGGATTCGTCACGGGCATCACCAACGAAAAAATCGAAGTCATGTTTCAAGAGGGCGGTCGCGCTCTCGTCCACAATCGTCCCTGAGCGACACGAACCTCCCGTGCCGTGAAACCGAACGCCTTGGCGCCTGCCAGGGCGTTTCGTTTTTTAGCGACAGCCGACAAACCATTTGGCTCCACCCCCGTGTTTTGCTAGCGTGAGCCGCTCCGACCAAGAAACCAATCACACCAAATGAGTAGAGATGTTTGACTGGACGAAAGGACTCAATCCAGAACAGCGCGAGGCTGTGCTTCACACGCAAGGGCCGCTCCTCATTCTCGCGGGCGCGGGCTCGGGTAAGACAACGGTCCTCGTCTCGAGAACGGGACAAATTCTCCAGCGCGAAAAAATAAAACCTTCGGAGATCTGCGTTCTCACATTCACCACGAAGGCGGCGCGCGAGCTTAAACATCGAGTCGGAGCGAAGATCGGTCCGCAGGCGAAAGATCTCTGGACGGGAACCTTTCACTCCTTCGGTCTCAAAATCCTTCGCAAATATCACGAGCTCGCCGGCCTTCCTTCAGGCTTCGGCGTGATCGATCAGGGCGACAGTACCGAGATCATCAAAGAGCTGATGTCGAACATCAAAAATAGCGCGAAAGAAGGATTCAAAACCGACAAGATTCTCTCGATTCTGAATACATGGCGCGAGTCCGGCCGTCGTTCGCCGCAAAATCCCGCGGATGAATACGAAGTGATGGTTCAGGTTCTTCTGCCAAAGTACGTACGTCGCTTGGAGCTTCTCGGAGTCGTGGATTTCGAAGGGCTTCTTCTTAAACCGCTTGAGCTCTTCAAGCAAAATCCTGGGGTTCTTGCCGACGTACGCGCGCAGTTTAAACACGTCATGGTCGACGAGTTTCAAGATACGAACGTCACGCAATTCAATATCGTGCGAGCACTCGTCGATGAACATCGCAATATCGCTGTCGTCGGGGATGACGACCAATCCATCTACGGATGGCGGGGCGCTTGCGTCTCTAACATCCTCGATTTCCCGAAGCACTTCGATGGATGCCGCGTGATCCGCCTGGAGCGAAACTATCGGTCGACCCCCGCGATCATTTCGATCGCAAACGAAGTCATCGCAAAGAACACGGCTCGACACGGAAAAATCTTGCGACCGAATCCCGATGCCGAACACGGCGAAAAACCCGAGATCTTCGTCTATGAAAATGATGACGTCGAAGCCGAGGAGGTCGTTAGCCACATCCGATTCTTTACGGATAAAGGCTACACGCCGGGAGACGTCGCCGTCCTGTACCGATCAAACGGACAAGGCGGAATGATCGAGGCGCAACTTCGCCGCAATCAGATTCCCTATGCGATCACGGGCGGAACCGGATTTTTTGACCGCAAAGAAGTCAAAGACGTCCTCGCGTATCTCCGCTGCGCGCTTCATCCAAACGAAATCGCCTTCCGCCGGATCGTCAACGCTCCGACGAGGGGAATCGGTGAAGCGACCATCGAACGAATCGAGCAACATTCCCGCGCGATTGGATTCAAGTTCCATGTCGGTGCACGTCGCTGGCGCGAAGCGGGGGTTCAAGACAAAATCGGGGAGCACATCGAGGATCTCTTTAAACTCCTCGATCGGCTGCCGGATGAAATCCTCCGGGGCGATCCGTCGCGCACGGTGGGCGAGTGTCTCGTTTCAAAAATGGCTGACATCGGCTACAAGGCGTACCTTCGTCAGACTTGCAAAGACGATCTGACGCTCACGAAGAAGTGGGCCGTCCTCGAAATCCTCGGCCGTGTTCTCGACACGTTCGTCAACCGCGGGGGTCGCGATGAAAAAACGCTCCTCGAATTCGTGGATTCGATGGAACTTCGGGACACCGGAGAAGACGAAGAAAAAGACAAAACTCCGAAGGTCCAACTGCTCACGCTTCATGCTTGCAAAGGGCTTGAGTTTCCCGTCGTCATTTTCATCGGCTGTGAAGAAGATCTGATTCCCCACCGCACGCTGGGAAGCGATGTCGCCGAAGAACGTCGACTCTTTTATGTCGGTGTCACGCGCGCGAAAGAACGCTTGATTCTCACGAGAGCGAAAACCAGAAAGCGTTTCGGGAAGTTCGTACCGGTTGCACCCTCAAGGTTTCTCCTCGAGATCCCTTCACAAATGGTGACGGCATTCGAATCAGGATTCCGGCCCGCAAACGAAGTCGAGAGAAAAAACATGCTCGCGGATCTCTTCGCAAAAATCGAGCAAAACGCGGCGAAGCAGCGCTTGGAATAGGAGCCGAGGATGTCGAGAGGACCCATCGAAACCGAAATCGAAAGGCGCATTCAAGCGGCCCTCACCCCGGAATCGCTTGAGCTTCAAAATGAAAGTCACACCCACAACGTCCCGAAAAACTCCGAGACGCACTTTCGATTGGTCGTCGTATCCAAAAAATTCGAAGGCTTAAGTCGCATCCAGAGGCAGCGTTTGGTCAACGAGGTGCTCAAAGATTTACTCGTTCCCGGAGGCATCCATGCTCTCACCCAAAAAACGCTCACGCCAACAGAATGGCGTGAGCAGGGTGGAGCAAGCCAATTCATCTCGCCCCCTTGCCACGGGGGTTCCAAAGCGGATCGGAAAGATTAGAAGCGCGTTCTCACCTGTGACTTCGTTCCGACGTAGACGTTGCCGGCACGGTCCTTACCGCCGGGCTGAATCGAATAGAGCGTATTCGGTGTGAGGCCCGTGATCATCACGCTGTGAGATGTTGCACCCACGGCCGTTTCCGCAGTGGTCTTGCTCGTATCAAACCCAGTTCCGTAACTCACGCGTGCTGAGGACGGCTCGTTCGTCGACCAGATCACGGTGATCGCCGTGCTCGCCGTCGCGGTCGAAGACGAAGTGATCAGTGGCGCCGTTGTATCGACAGTCCAGCTGTAAGATGCGCCCGTTGAATCCGCCTGACCGAAGAGGTCAACCGCTTGCACCTTGAACGTGCGTGCGCCGTCCGTCAATCCGGTGAGTGTATACGGTGAAGTGCAGGCCTTCGCGGCAGCGCCATTCACGGAGCATAAGAACGTCGCGCCCGGTTGGTTTGAGCTGAACGAGAACACGGCGCTCGTTTGGCTCGTGTAAGTTCCGTTCGTGCTCGCGGTGAGGATCGTCGTGACTTGCGGATACGCGACGACGTTGAGCGACGCACCATTCAAGTCGCGATTGCCGGCGAGGTCGATTGCGCGAATCACGACCGAGTGAGATCCCTCAGGCAGAACCACCGACATGGGCGACGTGCAGGCCTTTTCGGCGGCTCCATCTGTCGAGCACACGAATCTTGAACCTTCTTCGTCGCCCGAGAATGTAAACGTGAATGAATTCCGCGAGTTTTGTTTTACACTCGCGCTCGTGATCGGCGCGATCGTATCCACGGTCCAAGTCGCTGAGCGAACGGCGCTCAAGTTACCGGCCTGATCAATCGCCCGTACCTCGAAAACATGCTCGCGATCAATCAAACCCGAAACCGTCACCGGTGAAGCACAGGCCTCAAAACCCGCGCCGTTGAGCTGACACTCAAAACGCGCGTCTTCGTTCGAATTGAACGTCAAAGTATTCGATCGCTCATTCGTCGGAAGGCCCGAAGCCGCGAGAGACGTGAGAACCACATCCGGTACTCCCGTGTCGACGGTAAACGCGTGGCGAATCGAGTTCGTCAGGTTGCCGTACTCATCGACGCCCGCGACTTCCACCTCATACGCGCCCTCGGCGAGGTCCTCGAGATGGATACCCGAGAACACCGGCCCGAGATCCACGCCATTAACACGCGCCGAGAGTTGCGCCACGCGAGTCGCGAGGATGCCGACATCAAACGAATTCTGATTAATATTTGATGCCGCGGAAGGAACAAAGTTAGCGAAGCTGATCTGAGCTGCTTCGCGGTTTACATCCCAGGACGCGCCCAGGGCTTCACTGCGGTTACCGGCTTCATCCACCGCGACGATCGTCAGCGCATGAACGCCGTCACCGCCGAGTTCCCCTTGAACGGGACTAGCGCAGGCGTACTCTTCGCCGTTATCGAATCGGCAGAGAAGCCCCGCTGATTCATCCGAACGAACTTCAACCGCGTAGTTCAAAGCATTCGTTTTTCCTTGAGCCGGTTGAACGTTCATCAGCTGAAGGACCGGCGCCGTATAATCCGACTTCCAGGCGCTCGAAGCCGCAAGCCCGACGTTGCCGGCAGCATCGATCCCGCGAACCGCGAAGATGTGTTGTCCCTCACTTAAACCTTCATAAATGACGGGTGATGCGCAACCGACATATTCAGCCGCGTCGATCGAACATTCAAAAGTCACGCTCTCGTCGGCGCTGAAGCCGAACTGACGAGACCGTGATGCGCTAACTGAGCCAGCCGGCATGACGTCGATGATCTGAACTGTGGGCGCAGTCAGATCCACACGCCAAGCGGCAGTCGCGATCTCGCCGCGGTTTCCAACCGTGTCGACGAAGAACACGGCAATCTGGTGAATGCCTTCGCCCATTCCGTTTAAGCTCAACGGAGACTTACACTCGGCAGGTTCCGCGCCATCAAGCGAACAAAAGAAGATCCCTTCCTCGCTTGCGTTGAACGACACACTCATCGATCCAGAGTTCGTCAAAGGCTTCACCGGCTCAATTGTCACGGCCGAAGCGACGGAATCGACCGTCCAAGCATAGGTGCCGTCAACCTCCGACCGCACACCTTGCGAGCTCACGCCGCTCACCTTGAATTGATGCTCACCACTCGCGAGCCCTGAGTAAATCATCGGCGACTGACAGACGGCTTCCGCCGCGCCGTCGAGCGAACAAGAGAAGGTGACTCCCGCTTGGTCCGCCTCAAAAGCAAACTGAATCGTCGTCTGCGAAGTGACGTGATCCGTCGGGAAAACACTCGAGATCTTCACGACCGGCGGAAGAGGGACGGGTGTCGGAGTCGGTTCTGGAGTCGGAACGGGTGTCGGTACCGGTGTCGGAACCGGAGTCGGCTCAGGCGTTGGCGTTGCACCGGGCGTCGGTTGTGGTGACGGTCCCGGCGTCGGTGTCGGGACAGGTGTCGCCGTCGGCAAAGGAGTCGGCGTCGCGCCAACGCAATCTTTCTTAAAGTAGCCGCGAATCTCGAGCGAAGCGCTTTTCGCTTTTAAACCCGAGCCAACGATTGAAAGGCGAAGCTGACCACCTTTTCTTTGAAGCTGCTGTAAAAAGATATTGGCGAGAATTCCGCCGCCCAATTTCATTCTCTCAAGACGAATGACGGCCGCGTTTGAGGAACCCTTTTTCAAATCGTCTTCCTCATCAAAGCCCACGCGGCCGTCGGGACGCGTGACTTCAAGACCGTTCAGACCGATTGAAATATTGGAGTTGCTCTTCGGCTTCTTTCCATAATCCAAACGGAGGACCATCGAAGTCACTTGGAAATCAGGATTCGCAATGATCGCGAGCGCCTCGGAATCAAAGACGAGATGTTGCCCACCTTCGATCTTCAAGGGAGTAAAGGTCTTAATGATCTCATTCCCACAGACTTTGCCGGGGCCCGAGCCCCCTGAGCCGGAGCCGCCGTTACCGGAACCGGGTCCCGGATTCGGAGAGCAACCAGTCGCGAGGATCGCGAGGCTTAAGGCCAGGACCAGCTTGGAGCCGAAAAAAGAAACACGACGGCATTGAGTGCTATCCATAAACAAACGTCCCCCTTGGATCGCACACTTAGTATCGGCAGATCGACGGCGAGATTCACACTAAGGACCTGTGAAGGTCCAGTTCTCTTTCCGGTACGGCAAATTACCAATAAAATCAGAAGTGTTCCCGATGTGAGACGATCTCAAACGTAGAAAGAGCCGTGGAATGACTAATTTTTCGTATACAGTCCGAACATCCTCCCGTACCGTTTCGACACGCTTTGCAAAAGTAAAACTGTTTACTTCTCTCTTCATCGCAATCGGATTTTCGCTCACCGGCGAACTCGCGAAGGCGGGTCCGTACATCGATCTCTCCTTGAGTCCCATCTACAAAGAAGCAAACGGAAGTATCCGTGAATCCGGTGGCAGCTGGACGGGTGAGGGCGCGGTCGGAACCGCGACGACGCTCGGCTACGATCTCCGGGCGACGTTCGGAGCTCTTCTCTTTGAGCGTCTCGTCGTGGGAGCGTCCGTAAATACCTTCAGTACGACCACCAAGCGGGGAGGCGCCGGCGGCGACACCGAAAAAGACGCGAAAGACGACAAGTTCGAATATGGGCCCACGCTCGGATTCGTGAATAAGGGTTTTCACGCCTCGCTCACGTACTTGATGGGTGGCACGCGCCGAAATGTCGATAAACAAAAAAGCTCA
>SXSP01000158.1 GCA_005792225.1 Bdellovibrionales bacterium
GAGGACCGGTCGCACTCCCGATCGGTTGGGCGGACCTCGATCGCGGGCTGAAGCCCGATGGCTTCACGATGGCCGAGGCCCTCCATTCCCTCAAAAAAGTGGATCCCTGGAAGGGTTACTTCGACGTTCGCCAGAAGATCCACATCCTCGAGTGACGAATCGCGGAAGTCAGTCGCGAAAAACTTCGACGGGCACTTGGCGCTCTAAGCGCGCCACAAACTTTATCGCTCCTTCGGCATGATGTTCGCAATACAAGGGCGACATGATGAGCCGCCCCTCTTGGTCGAGCCAAATCATTCGAATTTTCTCTTTCACGCTGGTGACCACGCTGTCGTTTGCGGCTAGGGCTGACGAGTGTGTTCGCACGCGCCCTGAACTCAAGCGCAGCGTTCAGATTCAGGCGGCGCTTGACGGCCGCGAAGCTTTCGGAATTTTCGAGGATGAAAGCGGATCAACAATTGAGATTCTTCCTTCGGGGGCCGCCTTCCTCACACTTCCGGGAAAACGCGCGATCGCACTTGCGGCGTCCATTTGCCTTCTTCGCGATCAAAGCGTCGCCATCCTCGTCAACGGCCGTTCGTTCCCTTTGAGTGCTCCTCGCTCATTCATGCCGAAAAACAAGTCGCGTTCGGGCCAGGGGGCTTTGCGGTGAAACGTCTGACTTCGGCTCTCCTCATATTGATTTCGTTCTGGTCACTTCGCGCGCAGGCGCTCGAAGGCTGTACGTATGAGCGAAGACCCGCTGATCCTTATTTCGAAAAGCTTCCGCCCGAAATATTAGGATGGGCAGACTGCGCGCCAAAAAACTCCGAGATGAACATTATCTACGTGGCCCGCCTCGGTCGCAGAGTGACGCGCGAGAGGGTGCAGGAGCTCCTAAAACGCTACATTGATATCGGGGCTCCAAAGGAGTCATCGGCAAGACTCGTAAAAGATGATTCATCAAAGTCAGGGATCTTCTTTGAACTCGAGACTCTTCGCGATTTAGGTTCGACGACCCACTTCGCGTACACGGTAACGGCCGGTGGTGGTGAATCCTACCTCATGCTCTACAGCGATACGCGCGAGCGCGCCTTCAACGTGAAGGGAACTCTCCGCGTTCTGCAGAGGTTGATGGCGCAAGATCGCTTCATCATCGATCTCGAATAAAGGATCTGGATTTCGGGACTCCAGTCTCGAACCTTAAACCGGCGCGCTGAAGTCGGCGCGAGAGTCAAAACGACGGGAAGCAATCGGTTCTCTCTCGCTGTCAAGTCCACTCGACACTGTTTAAAAGACAGTCAGACGGGTGAGGCGGCACGAAGCTCGCAAAAACGAAATCTCGGAGGATGAACATGACACGAACCAAACAATTCCTGGCTCTCACAATCGTAGCTCTCGCGACGTTGAACGCGCGCGCGGCCGACGTCTGCGAAAAAAATAAAACCGCCGCCCTGGCGAATTCCAAAATCAAGGCGGCGCTGAAAGGTCGCGACCCCTTCGTTAAATGGAAGGTTGTTCAGCCCGCGAACAAGGACTACACGATTGAAGTGAGCGAAAACGGCGAACTCGCTGTCATCGACAATGCGACAAACAAAAAGACGATGACCCTGAAGGGTCAAATTTGCGTTGATGCCGGCGGCTCTCTCTATCTTTCCGCAAGCCTCGTCAAAATTAAGTTTGATCCCACAAAACTCACGATCGAAGTTCCGGGCCTCGGTTACGTTGCAAAGCGCGATCCCCAACCGGTTGACGGAGGCTCAACGCCGCTCTCCACGAGCGGAACGGTCGCGGTACGGGCTGCCGTCAAGTAATTGGAGCTTCGCCGTGATTCGCCTTGTTTTCATTCTCCTGATCGGATTTGCGAGCGCGCCCTCCGCCCATGCGGCGGAGGCATGCTCCTATTTCGGTCGGGGTGAATCGTTCATCGGTGAGGAATCGCCCCGCGCCTTCGTCGGCTCCGCGAACTGCTCGAGCCAAAATGTTCCGCTGATAATCGTGCTCGCACATCTGGAGGCCGGTGCGGACCGAAGGCAAATTCGCAGCCTTTTGAAGGCCTACATCTCGCGGTCGACCGTCAATCACGACGAGATGCGGATCATGAAGCAATCAGCCTCTGGCGATTCCTTCGTCGTCGAAAGCCGAAAGGGGACGGAAGTGACATCGCATTTCGCGTTTACATTCCGGTCGCGCACGGGTCAGAAGTATCTTGCGCTCTACTCCGATGAGCCCGCGGCGATTTTCAATATCTCAGGAAAACTTAAAAATCTTCAGCGTCAAATGGCCCTCGACCGGGGCGTGCTTGATCTCGAGTGAGCCGAAGATTCAACGACCGCACCACGATCCCGGCGCCACCACGCGCCGCACTTCCGACGCCGTCAGGATTAAATACTTTCCATTTACGGTCAGACGAAGCTTCTGATTCTTCTGTGAGCTCGAGGCGATGTAACGGATTTGCCCGTAACCGGCCGTATCCGTTTCCGTGAGACCTTCGGCTTTCCCAAGATTCCATTTCACGCGATCCGAGACCACCGGCGTGACCTCGTAGTCGGCGTTCGAAATCGTGCCTTCGGAGTCACGACACTGAAGTTGAAAGTGGATGACCACGAAGTTCTGCCGCCGGCAATCTCGCGACGCTGGATAACCGTAACCGGCCTCACAAGTATTGAAGCCGCGATCCGCGTAACCCAAGTCATCGGCATCTCTTTCCAGCCGCAATGACCGCTGTAAGCCTAAGACGTCGATTGCGGGTTCACCCGGAGCGGTCGCACCTTCGAAAACTCGTGGTCGCGGAATTTCAGGTTCGGGAGGTTTTTTGGCCGTGGTGCATGCGGAGAGAAAAAGTGAAAGGCCAGCGAACCAAAGAAGAGGCGAGCGAGTTGAGTTTTGCATAACCGTTAGTGTAACGGAGACTCAATCGCCCGCGTAGACCTGCTGGTCTTAGGCCTTGTCTTTCACCTCAACGGTGCTCACCGTAGAACGGAAGGTTCGATATCTGGCCCCGAACGAAACCTTGAGAATCAATCGAGAGGCGCCCACCGTTCCAGGGCGTGCGGAACGAAAGCTGACCCGAACCGACTTCGGGGTTTGTTCGGCAGATGCCGTTTCCGATTTCCGTAAAGCCGGCATGAAGCATCGTGACCTGCACCGTCTCAAAACCTGTGCGACGAAGGAGGATGCGTAAGCCCCGCTCGTCCCTCGGATAGCCCCAGCGGCCAAAGATGTCACCTTCGCAGGGATCAACGGCCGGCTCAGGACGACGTGGTGCGCTCTCGGCTTTGAGTCCGTTAAATTCAAAATTCGAGATGATTCCGGTCGCGCGGCCATTCGGTTCGAGCTTGAGATCGCCGAAGTTCGGTTCGTGACGAAACTTCAAGCGCGCCACTCCGGCCGCATTCGTCACGCAAGTGCCCCGAAGTGAATCCGTCCCGTTTCGAGTCGTGATGACGACGGTGACGGCCTGACCGCTCGTGCGGTTCACGGCGACCGACATCGATCGACCTTCCTTGTAGGCCCAAGTTCCATCGTATCGACCCGAACATGGGTCCGCCGCCGCGTGCGCTTCCGCTACGCACGCGAGAAGCGCAATCGCACTCGCCAGACCAACTTTCATGATGCTCATCTTCACTCCTTTGATTGGTGTCTCTAAACGAGATTCATTTTTATAGGCTCGAGGCGACGAGGCAAGCTCTCAATTCGGTGCGTTTTAGCTGTCGAACTTTTGATTTTCGCCCAGGTGCTGTGCACCCGGGTTTTTACGCAATAAATCCCAACAATCAGGGCTTTAGTTCCGCCATCTCATCATGGCGCGAAGATCTGTCAGAAACCTGCCTCGGTATCATTCCTGGAAACGCCGTGAAATCACCGAGTTGGGATGGGCACTCATCTTGTACTGAGGAATGGTGATCGCGAAGGTGGGGTTGCGGCATGGTTCAGCGAATGAATTCAAATATGAGGTCACAGACGATGCAGGCGAGCGATGAAGCACGTAAGAACACACTCTTCATTACTTTCATCGTTTTCATGATCGTGGTGCTGACCGGATTGGGCGCGGAGGCTAAGGTCTCGAAGAAGTCCAAGGCTCGCTCGAAACAAAAAATTTCGAAGCGAATCGCGAAACCCGCGGCCCCCGTTCTCTCGGCGTCGCAAAAAGCAATCGCGAGCATCGAGAGCGACGCGGGCGTTCGTCTGCCTGAAAGCTACACGCGCACGCAGATCGTTGATATGCCGGTCCGTCGCACACCCGCGACACAAGTTGCGGCACCCAAAACGATCAAAGTGAATTTTACGAAAACGGATACGGAAGTTGCGAGTCATCTTCCGAAGAAGCTCATAAATCCCTCCGAGCGCTCGAGCACCGTCTCAACTAAAGTCGTCGTCGTCGAACGCTGAGGGAATTTCCAAAAAAAATGGCTCCCCATCGGGAGCCAGATTTAAGTCATCAGTCGTCTATTCTGACCGGGCTCATCGAGAGGCCCGTCGGTGCGGCTCCCGCCTTCTTTTTTTCTTTTTCCTGCTTTTTCACGAGCTCAACGGATTCGAGATATCGGCGTGTAGCCTCGGGCAACTGATGCCACATGCGAATCGAGAGGATCATTCCGACGCCCGCAAACGGAATCAAGAAGAGCGGCCAGTAGATCCAATCTTGAGTCGTCAAGAAGCCCAGGCTCACACTCTGAAGTCCGCTTCCGAGGTAGACGAATCCGTCGGTGATGCCAGAAGCTGTCGCCGTTGCCTTACGGCCCCCGAAGTCGGCCGCGGCCGTTCCCGACATGAGCGAGTGAACACCGATGACCGCCATCGAGATGATCAAACAGCAGACGCCGACCGTCACGGGTGATGTCTTTAACGTAATGGCCATGGTGATGGCGCAAAGGAGCATGATGCCGCTCATGATTGCGGCCGCGGGGCCCCGACGCGAATGGAAGATGCGATCCGAAATGAAGCCGCCCGCGAAGCCACCCACGATGCCGGCGAGAGCGAGGAGAAGCCCCCAGTGCTTGATGAAAATCTCGGCTCCGGGTTGCGCGATTTCCTTGGCGAAGATGAAGTACCACTGAATGATCCCGTTTCGCATGACGCCCGAGGTGAACTCGATAAACGCAACGCTCAACATGACGGGGTGGGTGAAGATCTTGTGGAGGAGTTGAGGGATCGTGTACTCGCGATCCATCTCGCCCGAAGACGCGTCGTGCGTGTCGAAGTCTTCGAAATTGGCTTCGCCGGGAGTGTCCTTGATGAGCCACATGTCGAGGAGCGCCCAGATAATCAAGAAGAACGAAGGAATAAAGAACACGAGCCAGATCGCATCGGTCCCGCCGACGCCGACCCCAAACATCACTTCAAACAAGCGGTGGAGAGTTCCGCTGCCGCCGCTTGCCTTCGAAGCCTCGACGATCGCGTTACCCCAGTCGAACGCGAAGTAGACGCCAAAGGAGATGAGGGTTCCGAAGATCGCTCCGAAGACGCCGCGTTCGCGAACGTGGAACCAGTACGACTTGACCTTGATGATCGAGACCGCGCCGTAACTTTGGAAGAACATGTTCATTCCGTAGAGGATCGAGAAGACGACGACAAGATTCATCTCGATCTTCTGCTTGAGGTACATATAAGTCGCAAGACCCATCAGTACGTTCATGATCGAAGATCCGAGAGTCGCGATGATGATCCCTTTTTTTCCACCCATCTTATCGACGAGCGGTCCGTTCAAGAGGAAGGAGAGACCATAAGTGAAAGTTCCGATTCCGAAGATGATGCCGAAATCTTCTTTCGTCATGTCGGCGCCGAACGCCGTCTTCGAGATATTGAGATTGTATCGAGCCATGTAGAGGAACGCGTAACTCATCCCGAGCGGGAACCAATTCACGAAGCGGCGGAAGATGAACTTCGATCCGTGCTCCATCGGATTGTGAGCGAAGTAGATACCAATCACCGTAGCCAGGATGATGCCGATTAAGATCAGATCCATTGAGTACCCCTCCGTACGAATCAGAATCTCTTAAGTCGTGTGCCGTGCGTTCGATTGCGATTGGAGTAATGAGATAACGGGTGGCCCGTAAGCCGTCAATCTAAGAGAGTTTTAAGGCGATGAGCCATGCGAAAAGCGCATTTTTATATGGAATAAATGTGGCACTGGAGCCTAAGCGAAACCGGTGTTTTTCGACACCGGGAGTGAGAATGGGGGGGCAGTTTTCGGCTCGCGGCTCTCCGCTCTCAGCCCCAAGTTCTCAGGGCCGCCCTCAGGGGGCCGGTCATCCTGGGCCCACCCTGCGGCCTGGGTCCTGAACTGATAACCGTAGCTGAGAACCGGGAATGAGAGGGGAGAGCTGAGAGCCGCGTCCTGCGAACCGCGAACCTTGAACCGCCTCGCTGGCCCTGCGAATTCACTGGACATCGCCTATGAGCTATTCACCTGTCGGAAGGCTGGACGAAAACAAGACGCTGAAACATGAGCCTTCTCAGACACTTGCGGGCCCGTTTCAGAGTGGACCACGGCCCCACCGTTGCAATGTCACTCAATCGAACCGGGAGGGTTGTATGGCTTTCATGAAAATTTGTCCGCTCTGCTCGAATGAACTCAATCATGAACGTCTCGTGGGAGTCACTCTCTGCGAGTGCGGCTGGTACGATAAGTCGGCCGAAGCCAAAAAGACGATCGTGACCGACAAGCGCGCAAGCGTCTTTCTCGCGATCTCCTCGGCGGTCCTCTTCCTTCTTTATGTTCACGCGGCGACCTGGGGTAACCACATGCTCTCAGTTCCCCTTCTGCGCGCTCAGCAGGTGACGGGAATGCTGTCGTCGGCTGGTTATGAAGAACTCGCTCTCGCTTGCATCGACGTCAATAAGTGGTCGTGCGCCGAGAACGCTTACTTCCAAGCGCACGTGAAATCGCGTAAACCCGATGCGCTTCACACCCTCGCACACTTGCAAATGCGCCTCGGAAAAGTTGATGCCGCAAGAGAAACGTACACGCAATATTTCAAAGTCGGTGGCAAAAGCGGCGAGGCGATGCTCGCCTACGCGAAGCTCTTAGAAGTGGCGAACGACGATGTTCAAGCCATCAAGATGTACGAGGCTTCTATCGAGGCTCGGAAAGAAATTCTTCCGATCCAAGCGACCGGCGGGATCGTAAGAATCATGATGAAGCAAGGACGTTACAAGGACGCGTATCGCCGAATCGTTTCGTTCCACGACAGTGCTGAAAATGCGAAGGGCTACCTCAACACCGAACTCGGTCAGCTGAAGAACCGAGTCGGTGCGAAGGCCGGTCCCGCGATCGAAAGATCAGTCGCCGGCAAGCGCACTGGTGCGTGATCTTCTCACGCAGTTCCCGCGCATATCGACCCGGTTACCTTGAGCACATTTCGTAAAGGTGACCGGTCCGCTTCCACGGAACCATTCCATCTCTCCCGAGAAAGTCGTCGTTGAGCGCCCACGGACCGGGGTGCTCTCGATGTTCAAATTTTTGTTTCCCGGAACGCCCGTGCCGCTGCCTTGAGTATCAAGGTTGCGAATGACAAGGCGATTCTCCGCGGGCAACCAGCTCCCTAAGATTTCAATTACGCCCACGCCCGCCGTGATATCGGGTCGCGAGTACGAACCGCGAAGTGCAGGGCATGTCAAATACTCGTCCTGGCGAATTTCGCGCGAAGCGAGTGAGATCTGGACCGGGAACGCTTCACCTGAGTTGTTGTCCTTGAATTGGCCGCCGTAAAGACCCACAACTTGCGCGTGGGCGCGGTTGATGCGCTCACGTTGATCCTCGGGTGCCAGCGCATCTGTCGACACACGCGTGAGGTCGGTCGAGCCGATGTCGCCGCTTTTTCCCTTCATTCCCGCTCGCAAGCGATTGCCGTTGA
>SXSP01000159.1 GCA_005792225.1 Bdellovibrionales bacterium
AACGCTAAGCCGCCAAACGTGCGCTGGAATCGGGCGCGGATGTGAGGTCACGTTGGGTCGGTGCAGGGGATTCCCCGTGCATTTCGGCCCGCAAGAGCTCGCTCGCTTCTTGAACGCGATGGAGCAGGTGATCGAGGCTGTAGAAGCGGAGATCATTCGTGAGGTGCTTCCAAGCGACAAAGTAAATCTGTTTGCTGTCCGCACTCAGCTCGAAATGACCTTCGTGGATCTTCGAGTTTAGACGACTCACGAGTTCCAAGGTCTCTCGTTCTTTGCCTCGAGCCGGGTGAACAAGGGCGCTCGCACTGATACTCGGAGTTTCTTTCGGCAATCGAAACGAATTTTCCGTCATCGTGTTCGGCATCAAGACGCGCGCCGAATGTTCCTGACTCTCTAAACGGATTTGGCACGAGTAATCTTTTTTGAGCATCGACATGAGCTGACCAAACAATCTCTCGTGACTTCCTTCGAAGATATGGCGGGCGTAATTGACATAGCGATAAAGGCCCGCGCTCTTGTGGAGATACGTGCTGTGATAAAGCTCGAAGCTAAAGTCGTAACCGGCCGTGCTTCGCTGGATGCGGTCCTCAATTAATCGACAGAACCTGAGGAGGGAAATCGCGTCGATCGCGAGATTCTCGGCCTCGTCGCGCGTGCGGCCCTTCTGACCCAAAAACGACGTCCGCACGCGAAGACCGCGTCGACCAAATTCCGGGTCGTGCACGACGCTGACCCCACGGAGGTCGCGATTCTCGGCGGCGAGGAGGCGCAAAAATTCGATTTCGGGAATATCGTTGAGGCTTTCGAAGCAAAGAGCGACGCTCGATTCAATGATTTGGAATTGGTCTTTCCCTTCGGCGATCTCGCGCGAGCGAACGAGGACTTCCCATTTAGGAAAAGTGGGTAACGACACGGAGAGGCCCGTGCCGTCGGTTTCCAACTTCACCTGAGCATCCGGAAAGATTGACTGCAGTCTGACTGCGAGTCTTGGGAAAGCTTCAACCAACATACCGCTCCTCACCCAAAGCCCTAAAATACGACCATAAACTCTTTCGGCGCGACCAAAGTCGGGCTGTAACCCGAAAACGCGAATTTTCGGTGAATCTCTGTGCGAGTGAATCAAATCAGAGCGTCGATCCCGAACTTTCCCAAGCGACCAGGCTTCCGGTTGCCGATTTTCTCACGACGAGACGGCGGGCGATCTGATCTCTCAATTCGGGAACGTGAGAAATGATTCCGACGATGCGTCCACCGGCCTGGAGTTCTGCGAGAGTCTTGATGGCAAGTTCGAGCGCCTCGGCGTCGAGCGTGCCGAATCCCTCGTCGACAAAAACCGCGTCGAGACGAATACCGCCGAGTCGGCTCTGGACGACGTCGGCGAGTCCGAGGGCGAGCGAGAGCGACGCTAGAAAACCCTCGCCACCTGAGAGCGACGACGTCGGCCGAGTGGTCCCGGTGAAACTGTCTTCGACTTCGAGATCTAGCCCCGCGTTTTTCCGTTTATCCTCGAGATTCCGGGCGCGTTTCAAAATAAACTGGCCGCGGCTCATAAGAAAAAGTCTCTTTGAAGCTTGATCGAGAACCTCATCCAAACGAGTGGCGAGAACGTAGCGTGGGAAGTTCACTCGCGAAATATTGTGCGGCGGTTGACCTGCGGCCACCGCCGCGAGCTTACCGATCGACGCGTATTTTTGCTCTCGATTTTCGATCTCAAGCTTGAGCGAAGTTCCGCGCGAACGAACGGCTGAGAGGGTCGCGAGTCGCTCCTTCAAGGTCGCGCTCTCGGAGAGGTGCCGATTTCTGAGCTCTTGGATTTCGGCAAACTCCTCTTCGCGGGACTTTAGATCGAGCGCCCAATCGGGAAACCCACGTTCTTCATCGCGAAGTTCTTTTAAGCGCGATTGCACGGCGGCCCAATCATCATCGAAGTGCTTTTTCGTCTGCTCGATCTCGCGGGCTTCTTGAGGAGAGAGCGCGGCCGAGCGCGCCGCTTCGAGCGACTCGAAGCTTGAAGCTTTCAAGGCGCGATCGCGGTTGTCCGCGGCGCTCGAGCGCTGCGAGGACTTTGCCGCCGTTTGTGCACCGAAAGTTTCAATATTCGCGCGTGAGGCCGCCAGGGATTGTTGAGTCCCTAGAAGTTCGGTTTCGGCACTTTCGCATTCGCGTTTGAAGCGTTCGAGTTCGTCGCGGAGTGATTGCCCTCGCTCCTTAATCTTTTCGAGATCGCGCAAGTCGGGCGGAACGAGGGACTCCAAATTTTTGACTTTGAGAGAGGATGCCTCCGCGCGTGACCGAGCTTCTTCGCGAGCGCTCGCGCTCTCTTTGCACTTCACCTCGCGCGCGCTAATTTCGGTTTCGAGTGAGCGAAGCTTGGTTTTAAGGTCCGCCGACTCGCGCTCTTGACGCTCGAGGGACTCCAGGGCCGACTTCGCTTCATTCATCGACCGCGCGCATTCGTTGAGCTGATTTTCCGCGGCTTCAAGGGATGACTCACCGGTGAGAGCCGCAAGCCGAGCCATTGCACGATTCAACTCATCTTGGATGCCGTCAAACCGCGCGCGGGAGGCGGACGCCTGTTCGGCGCAAGTGCGCATTTTTCCCTCGGCCGCTTCGATGTCTTCGTTCGTAATGGGAGCCGCGTGCGCGTGCTGCGCGGGGCTTGGATGATCAGCGCTTCCGCAAACCGGGCATGGCTCCGAGGATTTTAAACCGC
The DNA here is from genome assembly GCA_005792225.1 of Bdellovibrionales bacterium. Taxonomy (GTDB): domain Bacteria; phylum Bdellovibrionota; class Bdellovibrionia; order Bdellovibrionales; family JAMPXM01; genus SXSP01. The sequence continues at coordinate 2,714 of SXSP01000159.1, forward strand.
GTGCGAGGAGTGCCGCTTGTCCGAGGTGAAAAGAGATCTTAAGTCGATCAAGATTTTCCTTTTCTCGATCGGCCATCAGTGCCGATTCCGAAACGAGGTTGGCCGCTTTCTTTAACTTCATCTCGAGATCGCGTACGGACCTGGTTTCGGATTGAAGGCCCGAATACTTCGACTCAAGCCTTTGAAAATCAGCCTTGAGGTTTGAACCAGTTTTGATCTTTTCATCTAAATCCGAAATTCGCTCGGCGAGCTCTCCACGCCGCGATCTCACGGAAGTCAAAGAAGCTTCTTCGGCTTCAGCGCGCGATTTGGCCTCGATAAAAGATTTTTGTGCGAGCGCGCTCGCGGAAATTTCGGTTTTTAATTCAAGGGCTCGCGCGTAGGTTTCCTTGAGCTTTGCGTGCTCGCTCCTCTTTTCTTCGATCGCCGGCAGACGCTGGTCGAGTGCCGCTTTCGTCGCTTTTCGAAGCGCCAACTCCTTTTCGAGTTGCGTGAGTTTCTCCGATTCCTTCTCCCGCGCGTTTTGAAGTTCAACAATGTTGTCTTCGAGCGCGATGACGATGGCGTCGAGAGCGAGGACGGGCCGTGAACGACGGTCATCCTCTAATCTTCGTCCTAAAACAGAAATCTCGGAGGTCCTGGCCTCGAGGGCCTGCGAACGTTCGTTGCAAACTTTAAGTTCCTGAAGGGTGCGGGCGACCGCGCGGGCCCGATCGCGACGTTCTTGCGCCTCGTGGCACCGCTGCGAGAGGTCTGTTTCATCCGATCGAAGGGTGGCGGCCCTCGCCTCGAGTTCCGAAAGACGTTGCTCTAAAACTTCGAGGCTCTCGCAGTCCGCCGTCGTCAGCTGAGACAAGAGATTTTGGCGGAGAGACCCGATTTCTCGCTCGAGGTAGTTGGCCTGTGACTGCAGTTTTTCGGTGAGTGAGCGGTAGTGCTCGGTGCGAAAGAGCGTTTCCAAAAGTTCTTCGCGATCATCAGAGGATGAAGAGAGGAACTTGCGAAACTGCCCCTGCGGCAATACGACGACCTGCCGGAACTGCTCTTCGCTCATGCCGAGGAGTTCGATGATGTGCTCATCGGTTTTCTTGTCGCCGCTGGCGATGAGGGTCCAGGTCGCCTCATCAAGGGCGCCAGCCGGTTCGCTCAAGCGGTAGAGTTCACCCTTGGGCGGGGTCGTCGTGAGGCCGTCACCCCTGAGTTTTTTCACCGACTGCTTGGGCCGGCGAACGACTTTGTAGATATTGAGTCCCAGAGAAAATTCGAGTTGCGCTTCCGTTGCGAGGTCCCGCCTGGAAAGGTCACATCGTAAATTCTCGGCCGTTCTCTCGGAACCACTCGATTTTCCGAAGAGCGAAAAGCAGAGTCCATCGAGGATCGAAGTTTTTCCCGCACCGGTCTGACCGTGAATGAGAAAGAGGCCCCCCAGCGAGAGATCCCGAAAGTCGATTTCGGCCGTCTCGGCATACGGGCCGAATGCTTGAAGTCGCAGACGAAGAGGTTTCATGGCGTCACCTCCGCCATCTTCAAAACTTCAATCAGCGCCTCGCGCTCTTGATCGTTCATGTCGGCTCCGGTCGCGTCGCGGAAGAACTCGCCGAAGAGCTCGAGATCCGACATTTCTTCTCGTTCCTTCTGCAGAGCCGGAAGGCTCAAAGGAACAAACCCACCCGCCCGAGAAATATGCAGGAGACCTGGATAAACTGAACGGAGTCGGGCGAAGGCATCGAGCACGGCGCCGGAGTCGGTAAACCCGGCGATCACGTAGTCGTGTTTTGCGGCATCGTTCATACCCTTCTCGATCAATTCCTTCAGCTCGCCTTCGATGTAGCGGAGCGAGCGCCTCGTCTGAAGGGAGTGAAGCTCGAGCTTGATTGAACCGTCACCCGCGAGGGCAATTTCCGTGATCGACTTTTGGTGACCGATTTCGGATTTTGAGTAAGGAAGAAGGGACCCGGAGTAACGAACGCACTCCCGGCCTGCCGACTGCGGTTTATGAAGATGGCCCAGTGCTGTATAAGCGAACCCGTCAAAGACTTCGGGACTGACGTGACTGGAGCCGCCGATGTAGATCTCTTTCTCTGACTCCGAAACCTCACCCCCGGCAACAAACGCATGGCAGAGCAGAACGGCGGGCCGTGCATCTCGTTTCTTTTCGATCATCGCGCGGCAGAGGAGTCGGGTCGCGTGATCGGGTGTGCGCACTTCGGTGACGTCGAGAAATTGGCCAACTTCGATCGGCTCGACGAAAGGGATTCCGTAAATCCAAGCTTCGACTCCGTCATCACCTTTGAGCTTCACGGGTTCGAATGCGTGTTCGAGCTTAGAGAAAATCGTGACCCGTTGATCCCGTAACAGCGACGCCGCAAAACCAACCCTCTCTCGGCTGTCGTGATTCCCAGGAATAAAGAAAACTTGAACTTCGCGAACCCGGGCGACTTGGTTCAGAAACCAATCGAAGAGTGTGACCGCGGCCTCCGGTGGGAGGGCGCGATCGAAAACATCGCCTGCGATCAAAAGCGCGTGGGGCTTTCTCTCATCGATCAACTTGAGCAAACTCTCGAGGGCAAAAGCCTGATCTTCGATGAGACTTTGTCCATAGAGCGATCGCCCCAAGTGCCAATCGGACGTGTGCAGAAATCGGAACATCGTTTAGATTTTCCCATCCATTTGAAGTCAGTGATCCCGCACTCAACAGATCTAAGCGAGTGCTGTGTCGATGAGATTTCTCTCATCGGTCATTGGTTCCTTCACATGTTCTTAAGTTGCAATGGAAGTCGCTGGGCGTAAATTATCCTATTACAAAGATGAATATTTAGTTACCAGCTATGCAAAGTGCAAGGAATTGCAACGAGGAACACCGTGACGAATCAATCAGCTCAGCAAAAACCTCAGGGCAACACGAACGCTGCCGTGACCGCCGTCGACTCAGGAAACTCAATTTCTGAATCGCGCCGCCGCGAACTCGCGGATTTCCTGAGAACCCGCCGCGAAAAGTTGAAACCCGAACAAATGGGACTCGCGCAAAGTTCGCGTCGACGTACACCGGGGTTACGGCGCGAGGAAGTCGCCGAACTCGCCGGCGTAGGAACCACCTGGTACACCTGGCTTGAGCAAGCCCGCGACATTCAACCCTCCGCCGAAGTTTTACGTAGACTCGGTCAAGCGCTGAAACTCACTTCGGCAGAGATGCGCCATATGTTCGCGCTTGCCGGAAAAGCTGCGCCCACTGAACTCGACGAATCAGCAGATCAAGTTTCCGAAAGCCTT
>SXSP01000160.1 GCA_005792225.1 Bdellovibrionales bacterium
ATGTGAATGGCTTTTCGTTGCCTTTCCGCTAAATCCAATAGGAGCATGGCGACGCTGTAAGCTTCCTCGCTGGTTGCGCAACCGGCGATCCAAACGCGCAGCTCTTGCCCCGAATTCTTCGCCGCGAGCATTTCACCTAGGCGGGCAGCGAGAGCATCGAAGACATCCGCATCGCGAAAGAACGACGTCACGCTGATCAAGAGCTCGCCTGCGAGTTCCTGTACTTCGCCCGGCGTGGTCTTGAGTCGATCGAGATACTCCTCGAACGACTTCATGCTGAGTTCAGACATTCGCTTGGCGATGCGCCTTTGAATTGTCGACGGCTTGTATTTGCGGAAGTCCGATCCCGTGCGATCGCGGATGATTTCAAAGATCGCCTGCATCCCCTGCTTATCGATCGTGCCGGCTTTGAGACGATTTTCGTGCTCACTGATGATCGTCATCAACGTCGCCGCGATCGTATCGGGCGGAAGAATCGAGTCGACACTTCCCGTATCGACGGCCGATCTCGGCATGCCGTCGTACTTCGCGCTCCGGTCATCTTGAGCGAGCGTAATCCCGCCCATCGAGCGAATCGCGCGAATTCCTTCAGAGCCATCGGAACCCGTGCCGGAGAGAACAATGCCGACCGCGCGGTTTCCGTAAGCTTGAGCGAGAGAAATAAAGAATGTATCCACCGAGGGCTTCGGCCGAGTTTCAACACCCGCGATAGTGAGGTGCATGTGACCGTCGATAATGTCGATATCATAGTTCGGAGGAACGACGTAGATCGTGCCCGGCTGAAGCTTCACACGATCTTGCGCGCCGACGACAGGAAGACTCGTCTGACGCGAAAGAAGCTCAACCAGCATGCTTTTCGAGTGAGGCGCCAAGTGCTGAGCGACGACGATCGTTCCGGCGAATTCTTTCGGAAGATTGCTAACGAACTGACCTAAAGCCTCAAGTCCACCCGCCGACGCCCCAACGCCGACGACCCAACCTTCCGCATTCTGCCTCGCGCTTGGTTGCACCGCGTGCATTTCGAAAACTCCACTTATTTAGTTTACCCAACACCCTGTTCATGCTGGCGCAAACCTAAAACCCCTCGAATGATGCGCTAGCCTAACTCATCCTGATCCCAGACTGAAGCACTGAAATGAAGGGAAAGATTACGGATTTTCGTAACCCGGTCGATCTTTACTAGAATCAGCAGGTGGGGCATCTCGCACGCCACCCTAAATGCAAATCATTGGGTGAACAGCCCAAATTGTTTCGAATCCTACACAACTTAACTTAAGCGGAGCGCGTTCTCGCAGCGAGAAGCGCAGCGCAATTGCCTAACTCACGAGCGATGTACTCCGCGGCAATTGGCCCCGGATGAAGTCCGTCGGGAATCAGATCTTCGAGACGGTGATGCCGCCCATCGATGTGAACACCTTCGTCTTCATTCGCACGCTCAAAGAGTTGATCAAGCGGCACCACCACGGCTGCGAAACCGGCTTCGCGGTGAGCCCGCACTTCATTCTCGATCGCCTCGTTCAATTCATCTCGATAAATTTGCAACGCATGAAATCCAGGAACACGACCGATCAAAATCGGAAGCCCGCGCGCCCGAAGTTCCTTAAAGAAACCTTTTAAAAACGCCTTAGCCTCACGCGGATCACCGAGACCGATAACCGAGTCCCAAAAGAGTAAATCGAGCGCGATGACCGCGGTCACTTGATCAAGCACCGAACGCTTCAAGGATGAAAGAACGCGGGCTCCTGGAGCGCCACCTTGAGCATGCGTCATCGAGCCGCCGAGCAAGCCGAGGGAACGTAAAAACCGTTTCGTTGGATTGCGATCCACGAATGCGGCACTCACGCTTGCGCCAACGACGAGAGTCTTCGCGAATGTCGAATGTAAAGAGGAAGCCATCGATTCTGTCATCATGGGTGGAAGCAAATTAGTCTCCCACCCGCTCTTTCACAAGCCCCTGAGGGTTGACTTCGTCGATGGCGAACCGACTACCGAACTCTCACGAGAGCCGCGGCTTTTTTAGCGAGTGCACGGGCAGCCGCAACAGACTTGGCCGTCGCGAGCGCGACACCCATTCTGCGATATTCACGAGCATCGGGCTTGCCGAAGATCCGTACGTCGACGTCCTTCAGCGCCAGCGCTTTCTCTACCCCTGAATAGTCGGGAGCTTGAGATTCTTTTGTCGCCAAAATCACGGCTGAAGCCGATGGACCCCGCGTGTTGATCTTCGCAATCGGCAATCCCAGGATCGCACGTAAATGCAGATCAAATTCAGAGAGATCTTGAGAGATGAGAGTCACCATTCCGGTATCGTGCGGCCTCGGCGAGAGCTCCGAGAAATACACTTCACCGTCGCGCCCGATAAAGAACTCGACGCCGAACAATCCCGCGCCTCCCAATCGGTCGGTCACTTTCTTGGCGATAGCTTGCGCCTTCTTCAGCTGCGCCGGCGTCAGTTTCGCCGGCATCCAGGATTCTTGGTAGTCTCCCCGCTCCTGCCGATGCCCGATGGGATCGATGAAGAGGGTTTTTCCGTTTCGCTGCCGAACCGTTAGAAGCGTAATCTCCAAATCAAACCGGATGAACTCTTCGACGATCACTTTGGTTTGGTCACCACGCTTCCCCTCGGCGGCGTAGCGCCAAGCTTTGGCGACTTCTTTTTCCGAACGAACGACGGACTGTCCCTTCCCGGAGGAGGACATGACGGGCTTCACCACGTTCGGAAAACCGATCTCGCGGCTGGCGCGAAGAAGTTCTTCCTCCGAGTCGGCGTAAAGATACCGAGCTGTTTTAAGTTTCAGCTCGCGCGCAGCCACGTCGCGAATGGCGTTACGGTTCATCGTCAAATGCGCGGCTTCGGCCGTCGGAACAACGGTGATGCCGGCGCTCTCGAACTCTTTCAGCTTCTCCGTTCGGATCGCTTCAATTTCGGGAACGATAAAATCAGGGCTGTATTTAGCGACGATCGACGCCAGAGCATCACCGTCCAACATGCTGATGACCTCGAAGGCATCGGCCACTTGCATGGCAGGGGCCCCTTCGTAGCGGTCCACGGCGATCACGCGCTGACCGAGTCGCTTAGCCGAAATCGCGAACTCTTTGCCGAGCTCCCCTGAACCCAGTAAGAGAATGGTCTTCGAAAATGCCATGAGCCCTCCCTTGAAGAAGCCGGGAGTTTTTCGGAGTGACTCTCGAAAGTCAAAGTCAGCCGCGGAGAATTTTGGCTCTAGATAGCCGAAATGACTGATTTTTGTGGCTGGCCGAGAGGTCCGCTAGCGAGCCCCTGGGCGACTCGGCTTTAAATTTGACGGCGAGTACGCAAGAATGCTTCCTTTGGTTCGGGAGTTATGCTATCCCCAATGTTTCATTTCGAATAGAAACGGCTGAGCTGACCTGCCGAATGCATTGTAGGCGGCCCACTCTGAATAACGAACAGGTGACGTATGGCTAAAAAGGGAAAAGTAAAAATCATCACTCTTGAGTGCACAGAAGCCCGCAAAGAAGGCAAGCCGCCGTCGCGCTACACGACTTCGAAGAACACTCAGACGCACCCCGAGCGCCTCGAGAAAAAGAAGTACAACCCAAATCTTCGTCGCCACACGGTTCACCGCGAACTGAAGTAAGAGTCAGTCCCGTTCTCGAAAAAATAAAAACCCGGAGCATCACGTGTTCCGGGTTTTTGCGTTTTGAATCCGAAGGAAAGAGTCAGCTCAGCTTGAGGGCCAGCCGTTTCAAGAACCAGAGAGCGAAGTTGGCTCCCCCTGGGCGGTGGGACCAGAGGACCAACCAACGCGCCCCAATTGCTTGGAGCTTCCAATCACGTCAAGGGAACTCAAGCTACAGCCTGATCTCCTGCTCCTTCGCCTTCTGGCGAGCCGAGAGCCGCGACAAAGCGACAATCTCTTCCCCCAAAAGCTCCAGGAGATCTCCCGAAGAAACGATCCCGACGAGACCTCCGTCGTCATCGACGACGGGAAGACGGCGCACGCCGTAGGTTTCCATCAGATGGATCGTTTCGTAAATGCCGGCATTTCGATTCGCGGTGACCAGCGCGGGAGTCATGACATCTTCTACACGCACCGAGTCCACTGGAATTTCGAGGGCGATGAGGCCCACGACAATGTCTCGATCCGTGAGGATTCCGATCGGTTTGGAGATGCCGTTGTCGTTGGTGCATACGACGACATCTCCGACGTGCGACTCACGCATCTTGCGAGCCGCCTCGAATACGGGCGAGTTCTTTTCGACGACCGCCACATCCCGGCGGCAGAACTCCGTGATTGGCATCACTGCACCTGGTGGCTAGCGGGAACGCCTGTCAGCGCCGCTTCCATCGCGCCAATGTGGTCGGCGATGTGACCATCACCGTTGCCAAGCTCCATGCCGTCTTGCGAGTTCTTCGCTTTTTTCCGGCGGTAGAGCGTACGACGGTTGATACCCAAAATGCGGGCAGCCGCCGTCTTCTTGCCTTTCGTGAAGCTCAACACATACTCAATGTAGCGTTGGTTCCACTCAGCGAGTGTTGGGAGTTGAGAACCTGCCGTCGGCTTCGGGAACTGAAGCGGCAATCCTGCAACTACGATTTCATCATGCATCATCATCTTCGTCACCCCCTCTTACGATACGGGTTGTTACAATACGGGCGAGTTGGACCATAGCGCAGCCTCCCGAAGGCGGCGTAATGTAGTTTTCTACACGACAAGAAGCAGAACGACACAGATCGAAAAAACGTACACGAATTTCTCACGTTCCGAGATCATGAATTTACCTAGGTAAAACGGGTTTTTTGCACTAAACATATTTAGATTATAGGCGTCATTTCGTTTCAAAAAGTTAAGAAATCAGCATGGAAATCTTGACGAGTTTACGGCCGAAAAAAAGCCCGCGATCACTCGCGGGCTTCAAACTGAAACGGTCACTAAAACTCGTTTATCAGCCAAATCACTTCGGGTATTTTTCTTCGAAGACCTCTTGCTCAAAATGGTGCGGCAACTCGATCGGGATATTGTCGTTGGAGCCAGCTCCCGCGCCTGATGCTCCGGCCGTTGGCGAGGGTGCGGGACCTCCCGGCCGCGGACGAATTCCCCGGTTGTCTTTCTCGAGAAGTTCCGTCAGCTTTCGTATCGCGATCATGCGGCCGCTCGACTGCCTCCAGAAGGCGTAGAATGAGAGCACGATCGGCCCACTGAGGGAGAACGTTCGAAGATTTCCCTGCTGTATGGGCTGACCCGAGAAGTTCTTCGCCACGGCGGTGATGCACTTTCCCTGCTCTGCAAGTTTTAAGCAGAGATCCCAGTGATCACTCTCTATGACTTCCTCCACGAAAATGTCGGCGGCCTGCAAGTGGTCGGAGACGAGTTTGTTGAGCTGATCATCCCAGCGGCAGCGTGCGAGCGGCAAGGCGGTGAATATCTCCGCGCGGTTCTTATAGCGCTCGAGCATATCCGCCGAGGCGCAGAACACGATCTCGGCTGAACCCACTTTTCCGTACTCAAGGCGCGGCGAGGTCGGCTGCTGAAGGCCCACGGCCCAATCCAGCTCGCCGTTGTAGACCTTATCGATCAATCGATCGCCCATCGTCTCGCGGGTCGTATTCACCGTGCCGAACGGCGAGTACGCATCGAAGTACTTCATCATGAATTCCATGACGGGACCGACGGAAAACGTCTCTTGAATTCCGATACGAACCGGATAACCGCCGATCACCGTCGGCGAAACGACGTCGAGAAACCGAAGCCCCGACTCGAACATTTGGCGTGCGTGCTTAAAAAGAGTCTCACCCTCCACGGTGAGTTCGATACGTCTTGGTCTTCTGTGAAAGAGCGGCGTTTCGAGGAGTGTCTCGAGACGCTTGATCTGCTCGCTCACCGTCGGGATGGAAACACCGGTCACCTCGGCCGCTTCCTTCATCGACATTTTTCGAGCGACCTCATAGAAGTAATAGACCTGGTTCCAATTGATGTCCTTCAACTTTTTCATTTGTTCTCCACCTCATCCTTGTCGTGGCAGGGACCCCTCTCCACTCCACGGTAGATGAACAATGGACACGAATCTTTGAAAGAACGTCACGGCTATGTGAAGAAAGAAACAACGCAAGCGCTGCGGGTGGCTGTTAGCCCCCGCCTGACCTTCGCCCGTCCTTAGTCCATGGAACCCGCGCCGACAAAGCGCGTCCGTTTCCAGGTTCGGATTTGCGACCTCACCTCATCAAAAATGCTGTTGACGACTTCGAAGAGCTTCGGACCAGCCGAGCCGCCGATGAACTTCCTTTGGCTGGAGCACACTTTCAGAAAACCCTTAAAGCCGTGCCCGACCCTCCTAACGATGAGCTCGGCGGAGGCATCCGAAGGCGCCTCCTCCATCATTTCTTTCAGGCGATCATTGATCTCCCGGATCGCCCTTGGATCATCGCCCAACCCCTCGAGCGAACCCAATTTGACCTTCTCTTGGTTCACGTTTTCCCTCCTCGGAACAACATGCCTCGCTCGATCGCTTCTTCTCGACCGAACGGCAGTATCGTATTTTCATCAATGAGCGCGCCCTCACATCTCGCGGAACGAAGATCAGCTTCCGAGAGATCGGCGCCGCGGAGGTCGGCTTCAATCAGGCTCGCATACTCAAGATCCGCGGACATGAGCTTAGCTTCGTCGAGCTTCGCTCCGCGAAGGTTCGCCTTGCAGAGATCAGCACCCCGCAGATCCGCACGGCTCAAGTTGGCCATCACGAACTCACTGAAGGTGAGATCCGCCAGGCGCAAGACCGCACCTTCGAGATTCGCCGAACTGAAATCCGCAAGACGCAAAACCGCGCCCGAAAAATCCGCACCCGCAAGGCAAGAGTGGCTAAAGTCGGCTCCCTCGAGAACAAAACCCGCGAAGAGGCTTCCAGCGAGGTTTCTCTGTACGAAACGAAGGTCTTCGCTCGCTTCAATGGGCTTGGTATCAACGAGAATTCTTGGATCGAAATCGGACTCCGGATGAAAGCCGTAGACATCCTCTTGAGTGCAAGTATGAATGGAGATTCGCGATGCAGAATTCATTTCGCCTCCGACAACGCCTTCGGTGAAGACGTCTATTCCAATATTCCAAGCGTGATTATAGCTTTGTTGAGAGGTTCGCCAATTGGGACGACATGCCCCTTAGCAAGGACCTAAGGTCTTTAGAAGGTGCGCACATTTTGTTTCTACGCGAAGACAAAACGTGCGCCATTCGTGTGGCCCCGAGCACAACAAGCCTGCGTGCCGGGCGCCACGCCATCAGAGAAGAGTGTTCGCCGCCGGTTGATTCTCGAGGAGACTACGAAGCATCCACGCTGTTTTTTCGTGAAGTTGGATTCGCTGAGTGAGTAGATCA
>SXSP01000161.1 GCA_005792225.1 Bdellovibrionales bacterium
ACGGATTTGCGGTCTCGCTCTGGGCTCGGTTTTGATTACGGGCTTCGTGCAATCGATTCTGGTCGTCATCGGCGCGGCCATCGCGGGTTATCAGTCACTCTTCATGATCTTTGGGATCACCTTCTTAGTCGCAATGATTCCGGTGCTGGGCGCAGGCTTGGTACCAACCGTCCTTGCGGTCGTGAGTCTCCTCGACGGAAACATGACATCCGCGATCATTCTTATCGTAACGGCCGGCATCGTCGGTGTTGCCGATAATATTCTTCGCGGCTGGCTCTTCTCGCGCGCGGCGAAAACCAATCCCGTCATCTCCATCATCTCCCTCTTGGGAGGTCTTGCCCTTCTCGGATTCGCGGGATTGTTCGTTGCTCCGGTTCTTGAACAACTCGTAATGACTTACGCGTTCTCGGATGAAGGTGAGCCCAAGCCGCATCAGACGACGCCGGCTAAAGAACCGGTTCATCCCGATCACTTCGTGGATCATTCGAAGGGTCGCGAACACGGCGGCGGGGATTTGCTTCCGCGACCAACTTAAAGCGGTCTTAAAGAGTAGCGTCGGCCGTCGTCCAATTGCGGCGGCCGATTTTTATGACTCGGTCGGAGTGGGCGAGAGATTCCTGCGCCGACTGGCCGACGTAGAGAACAGCCATTTCACCGAGACCGAATTGACCGAGAATGCTCTCCATCAAGGACTGCTTCGTTTCCGCGGGAATGGTCGGCGAAAATTCACCCATCACCAAAAGACCGGGCTCAAATGAGAGCGCCCGCACGAGTCGCATCTGCGATAACTGAACTTCGGTGAGATCACTCATTCGACGATTGAGATCGAGTCCCAGAGTCTGAACGAGTTGCTGACTCCACTTCTGGTTCCACGTTTTTTGGAGTCGGCTCGAAGCCTGAAGATACTCGCCAAGACGGATCCAAGGAGCATACGACTCTTTCTTCGAAACAATCCAACCCACGCGCTGATTGATGGACTCACGATGGAGTCCCCGGTTGTCGCGCCCCCAGAACAGAATTTTTCCGGTCGTCGGTTTGAGGTTGCCGGAGAGACAATCGAGAAAGGCACTCTGACTTGCCGTTTGCTGCACGAGAACCGTGACGAATTCTCCCGGCGAAACCGAAAAGCTCGCGTTCTCAAAGACGGGTTCACGGGAGCCGTAGGACAAGTTTTCGATTTCGAGGGGAAGCGTGCCGCGCATAAGAGCATTTCTATTTGAAATCGCAAGGATTTGAAACCTAAAACTAGACAAACTGCGGCGGCTATTCCCACCCCTCCCAAAACATGGGATGGATGACCGCATGTACGAACCACTTCTTCTCATCCATTCTTGGACCCGTTGGATCGTCTTTCTTTCCATGATCGCCCTCTTCGGACGTTGCCTTTACGGTTGGATCTCCAAGTCCCCGTGGGCCGAAAGGGAAGACGGTTTTCTCTGGGCGGTTGATCAAGCCTTTGGCTACCAGATCCTCTTCGGGGGGATGCTCTGGCTAGGAATCAGCCCCTTCACGAAGACCGGATTCATGAATCCGTCGGAGATCCTCGCCAACCCCCTGATCTTCTTTTGGACCGTACGCCATGGTCTCTCGATGATTTTGGCGTTCGGGATCTTTCAGATCTTTAAAGCGAAATGCCGGAAAGCGCCGCCCGCTCTGGCTAAGTACCGACTCGCCACTTTAGGAACGGGCATCGCACTTGCCGTTATCATCTCCGCGATTCCCTGGCCGGGACTTGAATACGGTCGCCCCCTGGTGAGGTGGTTCCTATGAAGAAGCTTGAGCTCCGGTACTTTCAGATTTTGGGTTGGGCCGAGGGCCTCTCGCTTTTGACGCTGCTCTTTATCGCTATGCCGCTGAGGCGTATCTTGGGTGAACCCGCGATCGTGAAACACGTCGGTCTCGTTCACGGAATTTTGTTCTTGATGTACGTTTATACGCTGACGACGACGGCCCTGAACTTGAAATGGTCGGCCAAGAAGTCACTCTTGGCCTTCGTTTTAGCGTCGGTTCCCTTCGGAACCTTCTGGTTTGATCGAAAGTACGTCTCGCACGACCTCAATTAGCGCGGTCGCGAAGGCCTCTGTCCCTGTCCTTGGCTCTGGCTTTGGCCTTGGCCGCCACCACCAGGTCTGCCACTTCCGCCGCCCGGTCTCCGGCGCCGACGATTTCCGCCACCGGGTCTGCCGCCACCACCGGGTCGACGATTTTGCTGCGATTCAATCGCGGCCTTAGCCTTTCCCTTCGACATCGGTCGGCTGTTTTCAACTGCATCCGAGTGATAGGGATGCTCGCGATTCACGGGAATTTGTTTGGCGATGAGCTTTTCGATGTCCTTGATGAACGCCCGCTCTTCGGCATCCGAGAACGAGATGGCAACTCCGTCCGTTCCCGCGCGCGCCGTTCGACCAATACGGTGAACGTAGCTCTCAGAAACGTTGGGGATCTCGAAATTGATGACGTGAGTGATGTTGTCGATGTCGATCCCTCTCGCGGCGATGTCGGTCGCGACGAGAACACGGATTCGGCCTGAACGGAAATCCTCGAGCGCCCGCTGGCGCGCACCTTGAGATTTGTTTCCGTGAATGGCGGCGCTCGGCACACCGTTCTTTTCGAGAACCTCGCTGACCTGATTCGCTCCCCGCTTTGTGCGGGTGAAGACGATCACCCGCTTCAGCGCCTTGTCTTTGAGGACGTGGCGAAGGAGGTCCTTCTTTTTACTCCGATCTACGTACATGACCGATTGATCAATCATCTCGGCCGTACTGGAGACGGGAGTGACTTCGACCTGAACGGGATTCGTCAGCATCGAATCGGCGAGCTTCTTGATATCGGGAGGCATGGTCGCCGAGAAGAAGAGATTATGCCGATTCGCGGGAAGCATTGCGATCACCTTGCGGATGTCGTGAATGAATCCCATGTCGAGCATCCGATCGGCCTCGTCCAAAACGAAGACATCGAGCGTGCGAAGACTCAAATATTTTTGATTGATGAGATCCAGGAGTCGGCCGGGAGTCGCCACGAGAACATCTACCCCGCCGGCGAGAGTCTTCACCTGGGTTCCTTGGCCGACGCCGCCGTAGATGACGGCATGGCGGAGCTTCAGGTGCTTTCCGTATGTTTTAAAGCTGTCGTAGATTTGAATCGCCAGCTCCCGAGTCGGCGTCAGGACCAGCACGCGCGTTTGGCGCTGCTCGAGTCGGCGGTTGTATTTTACAAGCCGATTTAAAATAGGGAGAGCGAACGCGGCCGTCTTTCCCGTACCCGTCTGGGCGCAGCCTAAGAGATCACGACCCTCGAGAAGGTGCGGAATCGCGGCTTTTTGGATGGGAGTCGGCTCACTGTAACCGGATTCGGCGACCGCACGCTGAATGGGTTCGAGCAAATTCAAGTCGGAGAATTTCATGGATTCAGTTGTCATATGTGCGCGGAGGGTAACATGCTTTCTTGCGCAAAGATATCGCGCCTCTCTCCCTCATCGATTTTATCGATAATACCATCATTATCATTAATTTAGAAGATTGCGATCTTTCGGCTATAAAGCTCCTGTACGGGGGTTTTCGAGATGATCTTGCCACTTCTCTTCTCACTTTTTCTGAGCAGCCATCAGGCGCAGGCCGCGTGCACCATTTACAATTCCGACGGCTCAAATGCGACGTTGAAGGCCGATGCGCTCGCGCGAGTGCTCTCGTCGAACACGACGTGCCCCACGAGCGCGCCCGCTCTCAAGGCTCTCCTCAGTCAGCGCGGCCTTCGGACTGAGCCCTCTATGGTCGCTAATCGTGGCTTTCATAACCCGGAACTCGGGAGCTTCAGCTTCTTTGAAAGGGTCTCAGGTCAAGGTCTCGAACGTGGTGATTTTTTCTTCGGTCATTTCACTGCGAAGTCGGCGGATAGAACTCTCCAGCTCGATCAAGCTCCCGCAGCGGGAAAGCTTTTGATTGAACTCATCGTTTGGGATTCCGCAAAGGGCTACTACAACTTTTACGAACTCATCGGCTCGGGTGGTTCCGCTCGCTGGTTCTACCGTGGCGATACGGCTGACATCTTAAGTGACAATGCGCTCCTCTACAGAACGTCGGGCACGCCCCAATTCGGCTCAAAACTCAGATGTTCGGCCTGCCACACGAGTGGCGGCCCCATCATGAAGGAGCTCGCGTTTCCTCACAATGACTGGTGGACGAGGGCTAAGGGATTACCGCTCGGATCGGCCCAGCCTTCGGGCGAAGTGAAGACTTGGCTCGCATCACTCGTCGATGCTTCAGAGTTCGCGCAGTCCGTGAGCGCCGGTATTCATCGGCTCGAAAACAGCGGCAGCTATCAGGCGCTGAAGGCGAACACAAGCCTTCAGGAACAACTTCGGCCGCTTTTTTGCGAAACCGAGATCAACATCGAATCCGATTTAGGAAACGGTTCGGCGGTCGCGATTCCGTCGGCGTTTTTTCTCAGTCCCCTCTTGGGCTCGATGTCGATCGGAATGCCTTGGAGTTCGTACGGTTCACTCTTGAACGCTCACCGCATGAATTTTCCCGAGACGATGAGACAAGATGCGGACCACGCGTGGCTAACGCCCGTTAAGGGCTTCTCAGATCTGCTCGCGATTCAGTCACTCATTTCTCGGGGGCTGGTCGACTCCGAGTTCGTCACGGATGTTCTCGCCGTCGATATGACGACTCCCGTGTTTTCCAGCACTAGGTGCGGGTTACTGAAACTCGTTCCTTTAAATTCGACGAATTGGCGTGCGCGCTTTCTCGCGAACTTGGCCGCCTCTGATTTTCCGGGCGCGAGTGAGCTGCACGCTCATCTCTCGGTTTCGAACCAGTCGGCCCATCTGGAGAAGGCCGCCCGGTACGCACAATCGCAGTTTTCTGCGGAGCAAACGTTTGCGCGGCTCCTGTGGGTTCGCGCCGCGGTCTCGGCAAGCGAGATTTCTCAGAATCCTCGCGGTCAAATTCTAGAACCTGGATTTCGCGTGATCTTTCCGCAACCGCATTGACGGCGGCTGCGGAAAAAAATTTCGCTCATCTCACGTTCACGCTCACGGGCGCGTTGCCAACCACGATGCGCTTTTGCGCGACAACTTGGTCTCCTGAGAGGAACTCGACGTCATACTCACCAGGGTTGACGATCAAATGGAAAACTCCATCGGCGCGCACTTTCAAAATGCGACCGCCGGTGCGAATCGCGAAAGGTCCCTGACCTTCGATTCTCCCGCGGATGGACGATCCTTCCATGCGCTCTAGCAAGTACTGCCAAGCGGGACGGAGTTTTTGAACAGTTTTATCTCGCCATTGATCGTAGGGAGGCTGAAACCCTTGGCGAGCTGAGTTGAGCTCGATCACGTAGGCAAGGACGTTATATTCGTTGTACATCCAATCGATGTCGCCACCGTCGGCATTGTAGAGGAGTTCCGGTGCGGTCCCCGCGGAGTAAGTTCCACGACCGTCGTCGGAGGGAAGAAGTTCTGCGATTGCTTGGCCGATGGGTTCAACGACGTCCTTTTGTTCCGTGTGATCACCGCATCCGTAAGGATAAATCACGAGTTCGCTGAACGAGTGAAACGAGATATTGAAAACTGGTCGAATCGACGCCACGAGCGACATCAAAGCATTTGTTTCGGGCTCCGAGGCGGCCGAAGGACCGCGGTAGTCTTGCGCGATCTCGTATCCGCTCGATCCATTGCAGGCGTCCCACATGTACGGGTAGTTCCGGTTGAGGTCGACACCCCAACTTCCGCGCGTGTTCTTGCGCCACATGTTCTCGCCTTCCCAGACGCGGTGATTGCCGTCGACGTTCAACATCGGCGCGATGTAGATTTCGAAATTATCAACCCAACGGGTGATCTTCGGATCACGGCCGTAGCCCGCGAGAAGTTGCTCGGCGATGTCGAGTGGAACTTCGGGCGTCATCACTTCCCGGGCGTGGTGCATGCCATTAAAGAGAATGGCGGGTTTTCCCGCGCCGCTGGCGCCGGTGA
>SXSP01000162.1 GCA_005792225.1 Bdellovibrionales bacterium
ACAGACGCGGCGATAGTGCGTTGCATCTCGAGCTTGGCTCTCCAGCGAAGTTCCGCTCAGCCCGGCGCTGGGAGCGGGTTTGCGAGAACCTGGTGCTCACATCAACTGAATCAATCGAGTCACCTCCGGAGGTGTGACGAGAAGTTCATAGGATCTATGGATTGTTTTATTTGAGTTTGGAAGCAGGGTGGTGTGAGATTTGATCGTTCAGGTTAGGGCAAATGCTCGAAGCACTGCTCAAAAAGAGAGGGAGCAACGAATGAAATTCAGCAATCGTTTTGGAAAGCTTGTGTTGTTCGCAGCGACGGCACAAATGGTGAGCGTTGGATCCGCAAACGCGGCGGGTTTCGAAAAAGGGATCATGTGGGGCGGTCGCTCGGCGGGTGTCGGCGGAATCGCAACTCCGTACATGACCGGCGCGCAGGCGCTTTACTTCAACCCCGCGGGTCTCGCGAACGACAAGGAAGGACAAGATGTGTCTTTGAACTTGTCGCCGACTTTCCCGACGTTCAAGGGTCCGATCAATAACGAAAACACCCAAGAGACTTCGAAGTCGACAACCCTCATCCCCGGAAGCTTGCTCTACTCGCGCACGCTCAACGACAAAGTCGGCGTCGGCATCGGATACTTCGCTTCGGGCGGCTCGAACGCGACTTACGAAAACGTGGGCTTCCCGCTTCTGAACAACCCGACAGCTACGGTCACGACAAAGACCGATCTTGCCGTCACGGAAGCTTCGCTCGGTGCGGGCTACAAGGTGTCTGAGGATTTGAAAGTCGGTCTCGCATGGCGCGTGACAATGGCGAAAGCCGAATTCGCGGTCGCTCAACGTGACCCCACTTCAAGCAACGTCCTTAACGCTCAGTTGAGCGACCTCAAGGCGACGGACTTCACCGGCTTCCGCCTCGGTGCTCAGTACAAGATCAACGAAACGACTCGCCTCGGTTTCAATTACCGCTCGGAAGTGAACTTGAAAGCTGACGGTAACGTCGGCGGCAAGATCAATGCTTACGGCGCTCCCGCGACGATCCCGCTCGTGAACAACTCGGCTTCCGTGAAGACGACATTCCCGATGCAGGCGAACCTCGGTATCATGCATGAGTACCCGGAATGGCGCGCTCTCGCCGACGTTTCTTGGACCCAGTACTCTCGCGTGAAAGACATCGAGATCGAAGGAAAAGTCCAACGTGCCGACAACAACACGGTCATCCGCGACCGCTCGGCGGTTCCGCTCGATTGGCAAGACGAAATTCAAGCGCGTCTCGGTGGTGAGTACCTCGGCGTTTCTTGGCCGATCCGCTTCGGTTACGCGTACACCGGCCAAGTCACGAACAAAGACAAGGCACGCGCGACGTTCGTTCCTCCGGCGGCGGCTCACACTCTGACAGTCGGTACCGGCCAGATCTTCAACGTCATGGAGAACGCTCTCCAGTTTGACGTAGCCGGCGAGTACACGATGGCGAGCGCAGATGCTGGTACCGCACCTGCGGGCAACACGACGAACGACTTCCGCTCTGGCAAGTACGAAGTGAACTCTTACTCGGTTCACATGGGCCTGACTTACGCATTCTAAGTTTTAACTGCTCGAAACGAAAAAGGGCTCGGGGATAAACCACCGAGCCCTTTTTATTTATGCGACCTGTCTCTTCTTGGCTTCGCGGATTTCCTTGGCCGCGTCCCGCTCGTCGCGGCTTCGCGCCCGTCTCGCGCGTTTCGCCTTACGCTTGACCGCGACCGGGTCCGCGGGGCGGGAGCGATTTGGCCTCTCCAGCTCCGCCTCGATTCTGCCGATCAACTCGTGGAAGATCTGCGCTCTCGCTTCGTTGTGACTCACGTCCGTCTCGTTCGTCAGTTTTTGTTTAGCGGCGACACTTTGGTGGCGAGCCAGATCCCGGTACTTGTCGCGGAGTCTCCTTGAAATAGTGGCTTTCTGTTTGAGTCGCGAGTCGCTGATTCTTCTCGCTTGGTTCTCGATGATGGCTTCGAATTGCTCGAACTCGGACTTGGGCAAGATCTTCTTGGCCTGCTTGGGACGGATCATCGTATTCGCTCCTGTGACTTGGTTACGGGAACGGGACGCTTCACTCCTTTATTGTGACACCGAGAGCGGGTACAGGCAGAGACAAGATTGGTTTACCTGGATCAAGGTCCGGGAGAGGTGGTTCAATGACAGGCCGAAGACTGCAGTAACTCGTCGGCCTGATCGGCGCAGAGGCCGTCGCGAATAATCCGGTCGCCGATCTCGTAGCCGGTGGCATCCAGGATATGGAGGCGAACGCGATAGGTGCGGAAATTCGGGCAACGCGTGGTGGAGTTGACTTCGGTTTCGACGGAGCAATATCTGCGGGTGCCGCATTCATCCGCGGCGCCGGCGCCTGAGAGTGAAAGAAGTACGCCCGCGAAAATTAGAAATTTTGGCATGGTAAACCCCCCTCCAAACGTTAACGGGAGACCCGGGCACGCGTCGAGCGTTGGTTGAAGTGTCGAGATGTTGTCATAGAACCCGGGGCGGCTTGACTCGGGTAGGCACGGGCGACTAATTCTTCCGCCGTCTCTGGAGGTATCGATGAAAATCATGATGGTTTTCCTGTTGGGGTTCTTAGCGCAGGCGGCGCACGTTCAGGCTGAGGAATGCGCGAATTTCTCAGGCTCGTATTCCCTCTATCCCTCGCACACTCTCGCATCCACAGACTTCGTGCAGACAGGTTGCGAGCGGCTCGACGAGTACTCGAGCTTGGTGACGCCCCACCCGATTTCCACGATTTATTTTGATGGCAGACCTCATCCGACCTTCAATGATCCCACGTCCTCCCGGGATACCAGCCGCTGCCGCCTTCTCTCCTCCGGCCTCTTACCCGTTAAGAATTTTGCGATGTGCAATCGTGAAGTCGAGAATACCGATGGTTCCACCTTTCGCGAGACGATCACCATCTATCTCGATAGCTCCGGGCGTCTCGTGAAAGCCCACACGGGTGGAGCTGGCTTCAAAGTTTACCACCGCAAATAAGCGTCGCTGGTCTACCCGGGACCTCTCGTGGTAGGGTGCCCACCTATGAAAACCCTCAAATTATTTTTCATTCTCGCACTGGCGGGTGCCGCGGTTTCTTGCGCGGAAATCGCGGGGTCGGGCACGCCCGTCGCGATTCCGACGGTCGTCGTTGATTGCACGACGGCGGATTGTCAGGCCGGTCCTTCGCAAATCGCTTTCGTCTACATCACCGACGCGAACTGCTCCATCGGTTTCCTCGGGGGAGCGGCGGCGTCTTCCTCGGCTCAGGCGACTTGCGGTGGTGCTACCGGCTGCCGGGTGACGATGACGAGCTGGATTTCGGGAACGTCCCACGAGACGACCACGCAAGTGCCCAGCGGCACCTACACGGTCTGTGGGTATATCGACATGGATTCGAGCGACAGTCCCACAACGGCCGACACGACGATCGAAATTCCGAACGTTTCGTTCGTTCAGGGAATGGGAGTCCTTCAACTCGGCGGAACGTCCGGCCAGGGAACTTGGGTCGATCATTGATAGGTTTGCCGCGCTGGGTCCACGGCGCACGCAATCTTGATCCCGGAGCGTCATTTTTTCGGATTAAGATGACGGGATCAAAAAACGTTCAAAAACGTTCAAAAAACTTAGCGGGATCAAAATGCGAGTAGCGGCACGGGCCTTCAGGAAGATTCGCTCAGTGAAATCGGCCATCGAGAAGATCGATCGGCGGATGAAGCTTCATCATTACAATATTCGCAATTTCAGACCTCACGTTTCGTTTGAGTTCGAACGCGGAAAGTTCATCCTCAAGACCGCGCAAAACGGCGCGGAGCTCGCGGCTTGCCTTCAGCTTCGCTTCGAAGTTTTTCACCGCGAGTACATGAAAAAGAAGCGCACTTACGGCGTCGACGTTGATCGGCTTGATGACATCTGCGATCACCTCGTCATCATTGAGAAAGAATCGAATCGGGTGATCGGAACCTACCGTTTGAACTCGAGCCGATTCACCGAGGAGTTTTACACAGCAACCGAGTTCAACATCGAGGAACTCCTCAGAGCTCCCGGAAATAAGCTCGAGCTCGGCCGCGCGTGCATCGATCGTGAATTTCGAAATGGCACGGTGATCTCACTCCTCTGGCGCGGAATCTTTGAATACGCGCGGCTCACGGAGACGCAGCTCCTCTTCGGCTGCACGAGCATCAAGACGATGGAGCCTCTGCAGATCGGGCTCGTCACTAAGCACGTGCGTGACACGCTCCCCGTGGATGAGCTTCGCGTGCGCCCGGTGAAAAAACACAAGGTGAAGAGTCTTAAGACGGTGCTCGAGTACATCGAGGCAAATCCATATGAGTACGACCGAGAATCCATCGAGGGCATGATTCCGACTCTCTTTACGTCCTATCTGAATCTCGGCGCCAAAGTCTGCGCGGAACCCGCGATCGATCGCGAATTCGGGTGCATCGATTTCTTGACTGTTCTTCGTCTCGACGAGATGAATCCCGTGATGAAAGGCAAATACAAAGTATGATTCCTGTTCCGAGTCAACTCGCGGCCGGGGTTCGCGTGGGCGCCCTGATGGGTGGTTATGCGGCTCAAGCTTCTTTGGGCAAACTTCGCTTTCGCAATCGAGACGAGCGACTCAAGTTCTACACCGAGAATGTCGGCAAATGGTGCCGCCGTTGTTTGAAGGCGATGAATGTCGAGACCAAGGTCATCGGCTATAAGCCCGAAATCTTCGAGAACAAGAACTACCTCATCGTCGGAAATCATCTCTCATACGTCGACATTCTCGTCTTCTCGTCGGTGCGCCCGGCGATTTTCGTGACGTCGGTCGACATGGGCGAGACTAAGTTTCTTGGTCCCATGGCGGAGCTTGGTGGAAGTATTTTCGTTGAACGCCGCAACCGCGCTCAGATCGGCCGCGATCTCGGAGTCATGGCGGATACATTGAGAGCCGGGCACAACGTCGTGATCTTTCCCGAAGGGACGAGCTCAAACGGCGCGGGAGTACTTCCCTTTAAAAAATCGCTCCTCATGTCGGCCGTTGATGCGCAGAAGGATATCCTTCCGATCGTCATCAAGTACACGGAAGTCGACGGCAAGCCGCTCTCGCCCGAAAACCGGGACCGCATCTGCTGGTACGGCGATATGACCTTCGGACCGCATTTCATGGGGATTCTCAATACGACGAGTTTAAAGGCGGAACTGCACTTCCTCGATCCGATCCCGGTGACGAGCGAAACGACCCGTCACGGCTTGGCCGAAGAAGCTCACGCGAAAATCAGCGCCGTCTACGGTCGCCCGTACGAAGAGTGAAAAGACCAATTAAAAAGTCAGTCCAGCGCTCAAGCTTAAATAAAAACCGCCGAGGTCGGTGGTGACGCCGCCGCCCCCGGAGTTTTGTACGGATTGGCCAGAGCTGTCCTTCAGATCTCCGAGCGGCGCGTACATGTAGCCGAGCTCGCCCCCTAAAATCCAGTTACTGAATTTGTAGCCAGCTTCGGCGGCGAGAGTGCCCGAGAGATTGCCGTCTGATTTGTATTCGAGCGAGGGGCTTCCGGTCGGCGTCGTCGTGTACCGGAATTGATTGCTCACGCCGATCGTCGCGATCGGGCCCAGATAATAATCCTCATCAACGATCCGTGAGTTGATCAAAATAGAGACGCGGGTCCAATCGGCCGCGCTCTCGCCGATCGAATTCGACTGTTGGGCGAAGAATTTTTCGTACCGTCCTCCCAAACCCACGGGCATCGAGGGAAGGGTGAAGATGAGATCCGCGCCGTAGGAGCGAAGCGTTTTTGTTTCGGGGTAAGGAGCCAGGGCTTCGTTCACCGCGGAAGGATTTGCGGCGAGGAGCGAAAAGCGCGCGCGAAACTCGGTTTCTGCCTGGGCCACGGAACTCAAAAAAGCAAAGATCAAAATAAACCAGGTATTCAAATCGCAGGACCTTTCATAAATGCGAGCTCATCGAGAGCTTGAACTGCATCGCTCACGGTGATTCTTTTCATGCAGTCAAAGAGGGGACACGCGGGCCCGAGGCAGCTCATTTCGCCGGGGCATTCGACCTGCGGCATGAGCGTTTTTGTTCGGGCTCCCTGAGGTCCCCATCTCTTCGGTTGTTGCACGCGAACGGGACTAAACAAGCCGAGTGTGGGAACGCCGGTGGATGCCGCCAAGTGCAAAACACCGGTGCTCGGTGCGGTCACCGTGCGCGCGTTCGCGAGAACCGAGATTAACTCGGGGCCTTTTAATTTTCCGTCAAGCCAAACGACATTCGGAAGATCTCGGAGGCGCTCTCTTAATGGAGCAACGTAAGGCTCATCCGCCGGAGTACCGGTGATCGCGACTTTTTCGCGGCTCACGAGTTCACGAACGAGTCCCTCATAGTTTTCAATCGGCCAGTTGAGAGCCGAGCCGCCCATCCCGGGATGAACGACGGAGTAGGTGCCGGGCGCGAGGTCATATCGCGGAAGCACTTCGTTTTCCGCTGAGCGGAGTTGAAGCGATGTTCTCGGAAGCGAATGCCCGAGACCCGCTTCGGCGAGCAAGAAATTGTATTCAAGTTCGCTATGCTCCGCGCGGCTGCGTTTTTGCCTGACGCCGCGGTTGAAGAACAAAAACGAATGCCACTGACTGCGCACACCCACCCGCACCGGAATACGTGCGAGGAAAAGAAGAAGTCCCACCCACCAAGGCGCGTGAAAGACGACCGCGGTTTGAAAGTTCTCGCGTTTCGTTTCACGAAAAAGCTTCCAGAAGTTTCGCGCCGAGATTTTACGTGCGACCTCTTTCGCGTTTCTCTTTGGCTCGGCATTGTCGGTCACGAACTTCAGACCCTTCGGGATCCACCAGCTCGCGCGATCAAATGACTCATCGACCGGAAGCGAGAGCACGAGATCGCCGATGCGATCGAGGCGAACGAAGAGAGTCGGCGAAGCCTGATCCTTCATGTCCGCCCTTTGAGGAGACCCTCGAACTCCGTCACCTGGCGCTCGACGGTGGAGAGACCCTTGAGCCAGAAGTCAGGTTGGGTGATGTCTTCGCCAAGGTGTTTGCGCACGAGATCTTCCGCCGTCATTCGACCCGTGTCTCTGAGGAGATTCACGTAAAACGGCAGGAACTCGCGCCCGAGCTCAGCTTTCTTCGCGTAAATTCCGAGGCTGAAGAGATAGCCGAAAGTGTATGGGAAGTTATAGAAACTCACCGTCGAGATTGAGAAGTGAAGTTTCGTCATCCAGTACTGGCGCTCCGGAAGCGAGATGGCGTCGCCGTACCATTTCCTCCAGGCCGCATCCGTAAGATCAGAGAGCTCGGTTGCCGAAACAAAACCGCCGGCTCGCTTTTCGTAGAAGTTCTTTTCGAACTCGAAGCGGGCGGGGATGTTCGCGAGGAAGGCGGAGGCCGACGTCACGTTCTGCCAAGAGATTTCAAACTTCTCCTCATTGCTTCCGTGCGCGAAGAGTTGATCCGAGAAGGCCGTCTCGGCGAAGATGCTGGCGGTTTCGGCAAGCGTCATCGGGTAGTCGCGGATCATCAGCGGAAGATCGCGAATCGCCCACGAATGATAGGCGTGCCCGAGCTCGTGCGCGAGCGTGCGGATGTCGGAGATCGACCCCATGTACGTTTGAAAGACGCGCGGGGTGCGAGACTTGATGAACTCCGTGCAGTAGGCCCCATGCTTTTTCGTCGGCAGGACGCGCCCGTCGATCCACTGGTTTTTCTCCATCGTCTTGACGAAGTCGCCCATCGAAGGATCAATCGCGGCGAGGGCATCGTGGATGAGAGTCAGCCCCTGCTTGAATGTTCTTCTTCCGCCCTCGCCCTTGGAAGGTGCCGAAGAGACGATATCCCACGGGTCGAGCTGATCTTTTCCGAGTGCGTGCGCGATCGCGAGGTTGGCGCGCACGGAAATTTCTTGGCGCGATTTTACCGCATCGAGCATCGCATGAAGCGTTTCGCGCTGAATGCGCGCTTGGAAGAGCGGGAATTCGAGAAAGTCGACGGGTCTCGTGTGGGAGCGTCCACGCGCTTCTTCGAGGCGCCAACCGGCGAGGGCGTTTAAAATCGCCGCGCACGGGATCTCTTGCGTCTTCCAGCTTTCTTGAATCGCGTGCCATGCGGCTTTGCGAGTGGGCTCATGGCCATCGCGGACAAGCCCCGAAGCTTGCGCGAGACCCATTTCGGTAACGCTTCCGTCACGCTGCTGGACACGGCATTTGAGCGATCCCGCAATTTGATCGTAGAGCTCACCGAAGGCGCTCGGTCCGTTTAAGCGGAATTTTGCGAGCAGGACTTCTTCTTTTTCCGATAGAAGCGTCTCCCGCATCTTGCGGGACTGTCGGTAGGCGAACTCCTCGTGAACCGTGTGCGGGTGCTTCAGATAGAGTTCAAAGATCTCCTCCGGCGCGCGGTCGAGAAAGAGGCTCGAAGGTTTCGTTGCCGTCTGCAGATCCGTCATGAGTTCGACGACCTGGCTCTCCGCCTTCGTCGCCTCATCATCACTGGCGTCAATGGAGCGTTCGCACGAGACGAACGTAAACAAATTTTGTACTAAGACGTTCGCTTGTTCCCGCAGCTCCGAGATCGCCTGGAGTTGCAGGATGAGGGAGTCGCGCTCGATCGCGGAAAGCGGCGCACCGTTTTCTCCGAGTGCACGATCCATCAGGGGTTTGGCGGCGTTCGTCGTGGCCGTGATTTTCGCGATGAGTGCCTTCGCGTCGGCGCGATCATGCGCGTACTCGTTAGACGCAAGACTCGGATATTCGATGAAATTGTTCCAGGCAGGACCGGCGTATGATGGCAAAGAACCCTCCAGACGAGAGGAAGGTTCTATTTTTGCCACTTCTCTTAATTCACTTCAAGATCGATGACGTGCACCTGCGGAAATCGCGCCACGACATCCGACTCGAGTTTGTTAATTTCGCGTCCCACCACGCGAACCATCCTCTCGGCCGTCTCAAAGAGAATATAGGCGGGGTCCTCTCCGTCGCGAATGCGCTCGGCGTCGCGCTCAATTTGCTCACGTTGAATCAGGATGCCCCCGTGAAATTCAATTTCAACGGCGAGCCTGAGTGAGCCTGGCGCAAGAACCGCCGTCTTCAAACTCGCGACTCTCTCGACCGTCGGATACGATTCGATAAATTCGCGAATTTCGGTTTCTTCGTCGGCGGTCGCCGAGATCCCCATGAGGATGCGGCCGTTTGAGATCGCGAGAATCACCGCCATGATCCCGAGAAGGCAACCGATGATGATCGAGCAGATCGCGTCGGGCACGGGACTTTGAAAAATATTGGAGAGCCAGAGGCCCGTGAGCGCCGTGAGAACGCCGATCACCGCGATGGCATCCTCAAGGAGGACCGCGACTCCGGTCGGATCGTCTCCCGTGCGGACGTAATCCCAGAAGGCACGATCACCCCGGGCTTCCTGCACGGCCTTATAAGCGAGGAGGAGCGTGTAGGTCTCGACGACAAAGGCGAAGATCAGAATGAGGATCGCCGTACTGTTGTCGCCAACTGCGTCGTGCGGGGTGAGCATGAGGAGTTCGGAGACCCCGTGGTAGGTCGTAAATCCGAAACCTACAAAGAAGATCCCCATCGCCGAGACGAGGTTCCAAATGTAACGGGCCCGTCCTTTCCCGAAGGGATAGGCGGGAGTGGGCTTTCCCGCGCCGTGACGAATGCCAACAAACAAAAGCACTTGATTGAGCGTATCGGCCAGCGAGTGAACCGCTTCCGCGAGCATCGAGGGGCTGAGGGAGATAAACCATCCGACGAATTTTGCCGTCGTGACGAGGGCATTGCCGGCGACCGCGGCGAGGACAGCGCGGAGCGTACTATCAGTTCTTATGTCCATGACATCCTTTGGAATTTCGGACGGATCTAGAAGAACTGATTATTGCCCAACCCGCTGGCATTGACAACAGGGCTGCGACTCGCCGATGGCCTGATGCGGTGCTTACTCAATCCGTCAAAATCATCGTCGTGGCTTGGCCCTGACAGAGGGGACTCGCCGCACTCTCGAATTTGAGTCGGTTTGCCTGCGACTGGGTGAGTGTGCCTACGAACGAGGGACCGCTGACGGAAGTCGTGTCGTCAGGGTAGGGCTTGGCTTCAAGAATGGTTCCGTTTTTCTTCCAACAAGCCTTGCGCACCGCCGATGGCATGAATTCGCCGCTCACCGTGTAGGTCGTACGGCCTTCTTGTTCGGTCCTTCCCGTCGAAATCGCGAGAACCGTGTAGCCATCCACTTGTTTACAGAGTTGGGTGGCGCTGTCTTCGGTGATCTTCACGTGAGCGAAGTTGCTCGCGTTTTTGTCGATCATGATGGTTTCTTTTGCGGCGTTGAATTCGGCGCCCCCGCAGATTTTTGCGGCGACTTTCCATTTACCCATGAGCGGGGTGAACGATGTCGTCCGCGCGCCTCCGCGGCCGTCGCCGTTTGATCCGGTCGAGCCACCGCCACAAGAGGTGAGAAGAAAGAGACTAACGATGAGGAGAGCGCAATTTTTCATGCGGCCAAATTGCACCGATGGAAGCTCAGCTGTAAAGACGCGGGCCTTCATCGGGACGGGGTGTCTCAGGAAGGGTCCCGGGACCTTTCATCTTCCCACCACCCCCTCGAGAGCCCGCACGACTCGCGCCTTCACGTTGCGGACGCCCTCGCGGCTCTCGAGATGGCCTTCGACTTCTAGCAGGGCCGCGTGAGAGAGCGTGAGCCGACACTTCTGGTAAATGTCGGGCGTGATCACGATATTCATGAGGCCCGTTTCGTCCTCGATGCTGACAAAGCACATTCCTTTCGCCGTCGGAGGTTTTTGCATGAGGCTCATCAGCCCCGCGACGACAAGCGGTGTGCGATCGCGCAGAGTTTCGAGCTGCTGAGCCGTGATGTACCTTTTTGAAGATCGTAATAACTGCGGCCGCAAAACGGCGAGCGGATGCGTTTCGACCGAGAAACCTTTGGTTTGATACTCGCGACGCACTTCCTCCCAATCATTTTCTCGCGGGATGAGGTCATTTTCAGAGGTCGCCCGCGCGTCATCAAGACCCAACGACGAGCCGAAAAACAAACTTTGTTGATCAAAGCTCATGCCTTGAATCTTCCAAATGACCTGCCTTGCGTCCAAGCCGAAGGAGCTGAGCGCTCCGGCCGCGCCCAGCCGCACGAGTGAGGCGCGCGGAAGTTTCGTTCTGCGCACGAGATCTCCAAGATCACGAAAGGGGCCTCGCTCCTCACGCTCGCGAACGAGGCTCGTGATTTGTTCTTCGCGTAAGCCGTAGATGGAACGTAAACCCGTGCGAACCGCGTAACGGCGTTTGTTCATGGGGACCGCTTGCGCGGGGGTGGTGGATTGCAGCTTCAGTCCCGTCGACGTGAGTTTGCGCACGGCTTGGGGACTCTCTTCTTCAAGCGTGTAATCCCACTGCGAGCGCTGAATATCGAGGGGTAAAAACTGAACGCCGCGCCTCTGCGCATCCGCGATGAGCTGTCGGGGAGAGTAGAAACCCATCGGCTGACTGTTGAGGAGCGAGCACGCAAACGCATCCTGATGATGTTGCTTAAGATAACAACTCGCGTACGTGATGAGCGCGAAGCTCGCCGCGTGACTTTCCGGAAATCCGTACGACGAGAAACCCTCGATCGTTTTATAAATCTGATCGGCGTACTCGCGCATGACGCCGTTACTGAGCATGCCGCTGATCACGCGTTGGCGGAGTCCTTCCATGATCGTCTTTCGCTTCCAGGCCGATGAAACCACACGGCGAAGTTCGTCGGATTCACCCGGCGTAAAGCCTGCGACCGCAACCGCGATCTGCATGATTTGCTCCTGAAAGAGCGGAATGCCCAGAGTCTTATTGAGAATCGGAACGAGCGCCGGATGCGCGTACGTGATTTTCTCACGACCCGCGCGCCTTCGCAGGTAAGGGTGAACCATTCCGCCCTGAATGGGGCCGGGTCTCACGATCGCGACCGAGACCACGAGGTCGTAGAACGTCTTCGGTTTTAGCCGCGGTAGAAGCGACATCTGCGCGCGCGATTCGATCTGAAAGACGCCAACGGTATCGGCTTTCTGAATCATCGCGTAGGTGTCGCGATCTTCGGGCGGAATCTGCGCGAGGTTCCAGTCGATGTTCTTGTGGGATTTCAAGAGATCGAGAGTCTTGCGAACGGCCGTGAGCATGCCGAGCGAGAGGACGTCGACCTTCATGAGTCCTAAAAGATTGATGTCATCTTTGTTCCATTGAATGACGTAGCGTCCTTCCATCGTGGCGCTCTCGACGGGAACAATATCGACCACGGGCTCGTGCGAGATCACGAACCCCCCGCTATGGATGCCGAGATGTCTCGGAAACCCCTGCATCTCCATCGAGAGCTGCAGGAGCTTCCGAAACTTCTCCTCATCGAGACCGAGTTGCGTGAGATCCAGCGCGGGCGCTTGGGTCGTGGTCACGATCAATCCATGCTGGTCGTGATTTGAAGGCTCTGGAGCACGTGAGCCGTCAAGCGGTGTGCGCGGCCCGGTGGACGATTGTGGACCCATCAGGGTTTCGACGAGGCGGGAGATCCCCTCACGCCCCATGAACTTCACGAGGCTGTCGATTTGTGGAAGCGGAACTCCCAGAACTTTCGCGACTTCGCGAATCGCCATGCGCGAGCGATAACAAATCACCGTGCAAACCATCGCGGCCCGCGCGGCCC
>SXSP01000163.1 GCA_005792225.1 Bdellovibrionales bacterium
GATCAAAACTATGTGAAGACTTGGGTGAAAGAACTCGGGACCCGGGCGTACCCGGATCCCATCGTCGAGCACAAGGCCGCGCGAGAGCGGGCCTTGAAGACGTACAAAGAAGGATTACATCGGAATTCTTAAGGCCTCTTTGATCTCCTGGTCGGAGTGGCCATTGGGTTGACTGGATGGATCCAGAGAGTCCGCTCCATCGAGGTTGAAGACTCTTCCCCATTCGCTGAAGTCGACAGGCTTCAGGGCAATAAAACTGTCGAGCGCGATCGTCGCCTTCTGGATCAAATCACCCAGCTGAGTCAGGTGGGCAGTACTGATCTTCATCTGGCTCTTATCGCCTTCGGAAATACGCAGCATGTTTTGGTGTGCCGCCTCGACCCGCGAGAGCATTCGCTTTTCGCGCTGTCTGAGAACCGCCAGGATCACGGACATAATATCCGGATTGACCTTATAAAGCTGAGTTCCGCGCTCGCTCTTGCCGTTCATCTGGATGACTTCGAACTCGAGGAGCTCGCGAAGCGAGATGCTCACGAGGGCCTTCGAGATCTTCATCTGCTTCACCAGATCCGCGGCATCGAGCGGTTCCTGAGCCAGAAAGAGGTGGGTCCACATCTTCCCGTGGATACGCTTAAAGCCCCAGTAGTAAACAAATTCCCCGATTTGATCAGCTAAGTCTTCCATTTCCGGAGTCGCGATGTAGTTGCTCATAAAGCCGCCTTTCTCGTACCGAATTCTTCCTCTGTGAATCCACTTTTTAACTGGTAATGAACCTTTGAACTCGGCAAATTGCTAAATAACTACGGAGGGATAATAGACCCGATTTCAACAATGTTCAAGGGGTCTTGAACATGATAATGTATGTTTAAGGATTGGGTGGCGTAAGCGCGGGAAATGGTTCAGGATATCCGCAGCCCGTGAACTCTTCAGGAGGGTTTATGCACGTGTTAATGACAGGGGCCACCGGCCTCATCGGTAAGGAAGTCGGTAAGCTTTTGGTTGAAAAAGGTCATCGAGTCACGGTGCTCAGCCGGAGTCCGAAGCGGGCTAAAATGGAGCTTCCGTTTCCGGCGCAGGTTCTGGAGTGGCAAGGAGAAAGCGACGCCGTACCGGAGAAAGCACTGGAGAATCTCGACGCCGTCATTCACCTAGCAGGAGAGCCCGTTGCCGAAGGCCGGTGGACCGATGAAAAGAAAAATCGGATCCGCGAATCGCGGGTTTTAGGCACAAAGAAAATGATCGACGCCATCAAGGCGCATGATCAGGCTTCTCGCTCGGTGAAGGCATTCATCGGCGGATCCGCGATCGGTTTTTATGGCGACAGAGCTGACGAGGTTCTCACCGAAACATCAGAGCGCGGAAGCGACTTTCTTTCGTACGTCGTTTCCGATTGGGAGAAAGAGATGGATCAGTTTCCGGGTCGCACGGTGAAAGTGCGAACGGGAATCGTCCTCTCAAGACACGGCGGAGCGATGTCGAAGCTCCTCCCGATTTTCCAAAGGGGACTCGGTGGGCGTCTCTCCAATGGGCAACAGTGGATGAGCTGGATTCATCTTGAAGACATCGCGCGCCTCTTCGTCTTCGCGCTCGAAAATGAAAAGGTGGAAGGCGTTCTCAACGGCACCGCTCCGGAACCCGCGCGCAACGAGCGCTTTACGGTGGCGCTCGCTCGTGCTCTCGGTCGGCCGGTTTTTCTTCCGGTACCTGGCACGGCACTCAAGATTGCATTCGGTGAAATGTCGACGGCTCTCCTCGGCAGCCAGCGAGTTCAGCCCCAGCGGCCGCTTGATCTTGGCTTTGAATTCAAACATCCGGAACTCGTCAAGGCTCTCGAGATTCTTTGCGAGCCTTTGCGCGACGGCCAACACGAAATCTTCGCCGAGCAGTGGGTCAACAAGAAGCCGGAAGAGATCTTTCCTTACTTCTGTGCCGAGACCAATCTCGAAGAACTCACGCCGAAGTTTTTGAACTTCAAAGTCATCGGGAAATCGACGGATGAAATCAAGGAAGGAACTCTCATCGATTATCGCTTGAGCCTTCACGGCGTCCCGATGAAATGGAGAACGAGAATCGAGGAGTGGAAACCGGGTCAAGCGTTCGTGGACGTTCAGCTGAGCGGTCCGTACCGCAAGTGGCACCATACGCACGAGTTCATCCCCTCGGCGGGTGGAACTCTCATGCGAGACCGCGTTCTCTACAAACTGCCACTCGGCTGGTTCGGTGATGCGGCCGCAGGTTGGAAGGTTGAAAACGACGTCGGCGAAATCTTCGCTTTCAGAAGAAAGAAAATCGCCGAGCTCTTCGGAGAACAACAATGACCATTCAGGCGGCCACTCTCGCAGTCGGAACCGAAGTCACCGACGGACAAATCATCGATCGCAACTCGGCGTGGATCTCGGCCAAGCTCGTGCGCGCCGGTGTTCAAGTCGTTGAGCATCGCGCCGTTGCCGATGACCGCGAAGATATTCGGCGTGCGCTCCGAGAGCTTTCCGCGCGCGTGGATCACCTCTTCGTCACGGGCGGATTGGGCCCGACGAGCGATGACTTCACCCGTGATCTTCTCTCGGAAGTTTACGGTCGCCCGCTCGAATTTGATCCCGCAAGTTGGAAGCATATTGAAGATCGTCTTCGAGAGCGCGGCATTCAGGCGAAAGAGATTCAGAAGCAGCAGTGCTACTTTCCCCGTGGTGCCCGGATTCTGCTGAATACCGCGGGTACTGCGAACGCCTTTAGCTTCGACGGTGAAGTGGTGGGAGCGGGAGACAAGGTAAAAGTCTACGCTCTTCCGGGACCGCCCGCGGAGATCGCGGCCGTCTGGGAAAAGAATCTCGCATCAGAGATCGAGGCGCTCACGCCCGAGAACGAGCGGGAGGAACTCATGATCTTTCGCTGTCTCGGTCGGGGAGAGAGCGATATTGCCGAACTCACCGAAGAAGCCATTCGCGGCAGCGGCCTTCGAGTCGGGTACCGAGCCCATCTCCCATACGTTGAAGTAAAACTTTGGGTTCGTGATCGCGCGCGGGCGAAGTCCACCCTCGATCGAGTGCAGACGGCTCTCTCGACTTGGATCGTGAATCGCGACGAGCAAGACGCAACCGATGCCCTCATCGAGAAATTGCGAGCAGGAAGCCCGGTCTTGATCCAAGATTCTGCGACCGGCGGGGTTCTTCAGGAGCGGATTCTCTTGAGGTTGCGGGAGAAAAAACTCGCCGAGGGGCAGATTCCGCTCACGATTCAAACGTCATGGTCGAAGCCTCCGTCCACTGAGGCTCTCGACAGCGTGGATTTTCTTCAAATCAAAACCGATGAGGCGCAAGCCAAGTGGCTCGTATCCTGGCGCAACTCGCAAAACTCCGGAACACTTGAAGTCTCGCCGACATTTAACTACAAGTTGGCCACCGAGAGAGCCAGACGTTACATCACGGAGAAAGCACTTCTGCTCTTTGGTTCTCAATCTTAGTGCAATTTTGGCAGAATCCCGTTAGGAGCAGCGATCGTGTCCAATCCGCGTTTTCCGCACTCGGGCCGCTACGAATTCGGCGGCCGCGTTCTTTCTGCCGCGCAGATCTTAGATCTCGTGGCGCCGTACCTGACGCCTGAACGACAAGAGCGCATTCGCGCGGCGACTGAGAAGCGCACCTGTAACGTCGTACCGGTTCTCGAGAACATCTACGATCGCGGAAACATCAGCGCCGTTCTACGAAGCGCGGAAGCCATGGGCTTTCAGTGCGCGCACGTCATCGAGATCAGCGAGAAATTTAAGAGTGCGAATCGGGTCACGCAGGGTGCGGATAAGTGGCTGGACGTCGAGCGCTGGAAATCCACGCGTGAATGCACGCGAGAACTCAAGCGTCGCGGTTACCAAATTCTCGCGACCCACTTAGATGCCAACGCGCGGCCCATCGGCGAGATGGATTTCTCTAAACCCACGGCCATCGTTTTCGGAAACGAGAAAGATGGAATCTCGCCCGAGATGATCGAGGAAGCCGATCAGACGATCATCATCCCGATGCACGGCTTTGTTCAGAGCTTCAACATCTCCGTTGCGGCCGCGATCTCTCTCTACCACGCCTACAGTGCAAGACCCGCACATGGTGATTTGACCGACGAAGAGAAGATTATCTTGCGAGCGGAATTCTCGCTCCGCTCTTCGAAAAACCCTGAGCGTTTGATCGAAGAGATTGTTCAGCGAGCGGAGGCTTAGAGATCCGCCGTCGAGGCTTGGTTCTCTAATGAATCGATTTCGGTTTCGTTTTGAACGCGACGGGCGCGGAGTTGGTCGATCTGCGCGCGAACGGAGCTTCCCGGCTGATTCGGAGCTAGCAGGCGCACGAGATCATCGATGCGAGATTGAAGATCGGAGTTCTCACTCTCCAATTGGCGAACGCGTTGGCCGACTTCGTAATTCTCGAGGAAAGCTCGTTCGAGATGATCTGGGCACACACCTTCGTAAGTTGAACCGTTTCTTCCGCTCTCGAAGCCGATCGTGGCTGTGCAGTACTCGACGAGGCCCGCGTTTCTTCCGTTCGCATAGAGTTCGCCGTCAAATGGCGAGGGGCTGAGCTGACAACGATCGCTGTATTCGCGGGACTTCGCGAGCTTCGCGCCCACGGAGCCGTCAGTGCGACCAACCTCAAACCAGTCGATGTTCTTACAGGTGGGTGCTTCCGCCTCCTGCGAGGGAAGGCGAACGGGAAGGCTTGTGCAACCCGAAGCGAGCAGCATGGCGCAAGCAATGAGAATGAGGTTAACGATCTGCCACATGGCTTCGGTGTCCCCGGTCATTAAGTCAGTTGAATGTAGATATTCAAAACTAAGGGAGTCCTCAACCTGTTCTCAAGCTCCGGGCGAATTTTCATGAAGTTTCAGGACCTTCGACCGACTCGCCGTGAAAGAAGCACTGCGTAGGTAGGACCCTTTCGAGCCGAGCGATGAATTGCCTAAACTCTCGATTTCGGGCAGGTTATCAGCTTCTTTGAGATCCAATTTTTGAGGAGTTTGGGAAACGTGAAAATCGCCCTCATGCACGACTCCGTTTTGCCGCCGCGCACTTACGGTGGAATCGAACGCATCGTTGTCAGCCTGGCTTATGAGTACCGCCGCCTCGGCCACGAGGTTGTGGTCGCGTGTCGAAAGGGAAGTCAGCTCGACGACTTCGAAACGCTCCACCTTCCGGCCGATTATCAATCGCGTCGGCCCTCGGAATGGTTACCGCGAGGCCTCGACTTTCTTCACTCGCACCAGCCGCTTCCAC
>SXSP01000164.1 GCA_005792225.1 Bdellovibrionales bacterium
CCAGGTACTATCCCGAGGATATCGGCGAGGGTACAACCCAGACCGAAACTCCCATCATCTTCGAGCCGACGGTGAGCGCCAAAGTTTCAAGCGCGCTGCGATTTCGTTTCACTCCTTATCTTTATTCGGACCCCGCTTCTCCCAGTCGGGGAGAGAAATTCTTCGCCGACGCCACCGAGGCGAATATGGAAGTTCGGTTCGGCGACTCAAGCGTGAGCCTCGGCCTCAATCAAATCGCTTGGGGAGCGACGGACATCTACAATCCTTTGGACGTCGTGAGTCCTCGGCGGTACTTCGATCCGCTAAACTCGGATAAGCGTTCAGTGCCGTCGGTCTTGTTCACGCACGAGAGCGGGGATTGGCGTTGGGAGGCTCTCTATATTCCGGTCCAACTCCCGTCGATCCTTCCCGGAGAAAATAGCCGGTGGCTTCCGCGCGATGTGAGTTTGACTCGATCCGAAACGCCGATGCGAATCGTTCTGCCGACAGACCTTCGCTATCATTATGATGAACCACGCGAGATCGACGGCGCCCTTCACCATAATTTCGGTGGTCGAGTCGAGATCCGAAAAAGCGGAGTCGATCTTTCGGCAATTTTCTTTCAAGGTGCACCCACGACGCCCTCGATCATGCCGATCGTCACTGGACTTGTGGACTGGCCCGACGATGACGCGGCCGATACGTTTACGGTTGATCCCGACGTTCGTCTGCGTCCTGACTACTATCTTCGCAGGACCGCGGGTGCTTCCGCCGTGTTCACGATTGATACGGCGATCGTTCGTTTCGCCGCCGCTGCCTC
Source organism: Bdellovibrionales bacterium (assembly GCA_005792225.1). Taxonomy (GTDB): domain Bacteria; phylum Bdellovibrionota; class Bdellovibrionia; order Bdellovibrionales; family JAMPXM01; genus SXSP01. The sequence goes on from SXSP01000164.1 coordinate 800, forward strand.
CGACAAAGTCACGAACGATCCCAACGTACCCGGCTGGTCTCAGAGCGCGGTCTTGGGATTTGAGCACAATATGTCGGTGGGTTCCGCGACGTTGACGGCACTCCTTCAAGGAACTTACGCGCGCCACGAGCAGAACGCCGACAACTCCGTGACTTCGGTCGACCGGATCTTCGATCGCAGTTTTCTTCTCGGGTTTCGGCTCGCGACTTCAACTGAGTGGGTCGTGACTCTCGCGGGTCTCCACGAGAGCGTCTCAAAAGGAAACCTCCTGCAATTCAAAGCCGAGAAGAAAATCGCCGACGGTTTAACCGGCTCGATCATCGGCGAAGCCATCGAAGCGCCGAGCAACACGACGATGGGTTCTTTCGAGAGAAACGATCGCGTTGGACTCGGATTATCGTTCTTCTTCTGAACAGTTTTTGAAGCTTTCAAGAAACATCAAGTTCTCTCCATTTCATCCTTGAGTCGTCACGGAAATCTCCCGACATAAAAACTCGGTGGGCGCGCGTGAATCGACAGGGGTGGGGCTGGATATGAATTCGACAGAAATCGGGAAGATCTCGAAGAAAGAAGTGAGCCTTTTCGGCGGCATCTTCGTTCTGCTGGTGTTGGCTGTCGGCTTAGCTCTTCTGATGATCCCGCGCTTGAAGACGTCGTACTCGCTCCAGCAGTTCCTCCCGCCGAATCACGCCCTCCTGAAAGCCGATCTCGAAACGAGAAAAAGATTTTTCCTCGACGAGACTCAGCCCATTCTCGTGACGCTCGACCTTCCCGCGGGTCGGGGCGACTGGCTCGATCTCTCGCGCCTTGAGCGTTTAGAGAAAGCGTCCCGTGCCTTTGAGGGGCGTGAAAACATCAACGGCGTCATCAGCCTCGGAACACTCCAGCTGGCTTCGTCTTCATCAGAAGAACTCGCCGTAGGCGGGCTTGCCAAGATCGCAGATGGACAGGCGCGCCGCAACCGCGTTCTGCGCGATAAATTTCTCTCGCCGACACTGATCTCGAAAGATCTGCGTCGCACTCTCGTCGTCATCAGCGTGAACGAAGCGGTTTCGACGTCGTTCATGAATTCACTCATTTCTGAGGTCCGCGAAAAGTTCGGCGCCGAGATCCAAGAAGCTCAAGTCTCAGTGGGCGGCGTTCCCGCGATCCAAACGAGACTCACGAGCCTCGTGAAAAATGAACTGACGCAGTTCATGAGTCTCGCTCTTCTCGCGTCGTGCCTGACGCTCCTCTTGGTTTTCTCCAGTGCTTGGTCCGCGGTCGTACCGTTTGTCGCCATCATTTTCGCGAACATCTTCGTTCTCGCGTTCATGGCCTGGGCGGGTATCTCGATGACGGTCCTTGCCGTGACGATTCCGATTTTGGTTTCGATCGCGGTCCTCTCGCTTTGCGCGCACACGATGCTTCGTTTGGTGGAGGAGGCCCACAAATTCACCGGCGAGACACGTTTCAAAAACTCGACGGCGAAGGCGGCGATCGTCTTCGAAACAGTCACGTCGCTCTTTACGACAAACCTTCTGACTTCCGTGATCACCTGCTTGGGATTCGCGACCCTTCTCGTGACGCAAGTTCCGGTGATTCGCGAGTTCGGTCTCACCGTCGCGGTGGCGACTTTGATTTCGTGGATTTCGACGTCGGCGATCCTCGTGCCGATGATGGCGCTCCTTCCGATTCCGGTGGCCCGCAAGTGGGTCTTGGCGGATGCAACGTGGGTGCGCCTTGTGTTCCAATACAGAAAGACATCCGTTTATTCGGTCATCGTCCTTTGCGTGGTCATGGCGTTTGCGGGTCGCAATCTTCATTGGTCGGCGCGCCTCTTCGACGATCTCCCGCAAAAAGAAGAAGCCCGGATCGCGACCGAAAATATCGATAAGACTCTGGGCGGAACGATTCCGTTCGAAGTCCTGATTGAGAGCGCGAACGTGAAGGAGCCCTGGAATGACCCCAAGGCCGTCGCCGCTCTCGATAAAGTTTTAGGAAAGCTCCGCGGATATCTGGAAGTCGGGAGCGCGGTTGGCCTTCCGGACCTGTTGCGACAGGCGCTCGGAAATCCGTCGGCGAAGATCCCGAAGCAACGCTCGGCGATCGCCGAGAGCTGGTTCATGCTCTCGATGGCGGGCGAGAATCCGCTGAAACAATTTTTGACCTCCGACGGATCAACCGCGCGACTGGCTCTCCGCATGCGCGATATGCCCTCTGACGAACTCGAAGCTGCGATGAGCGCCATCGTAAAAGAAGTGTCGGCGGCATTCCCGGGTGCCCGCGTTTCAACGGGCGGCATGGCGACAACGGTCCATACGCTGAACAACGAACTCTCACGTCATCTGATGGAAGGATTCTTCCATGCGCTCGGCGTGATCACGTTCCTGCTTTTCTTCGTGTTCCGCTCTTGGCGCTGGACGTTGACGGCGGTCCTGCCGAACCTCGTTCCCGCCGCGGTTTTGATCGGAGTCCTCGCGATCTCGAAAACTCCCATTAAGCCGGGAGTCGCGCTCGTGTTCTCCATCGCGCTGGGCATTGCGTTCATCAATACGGTTTACCTCCTGCAGCGCCTCCGCGCATTGATGAAGGAGACCGGCCAAGGTCCAGGCGAACTCATCGAAAAAACGCTGATGCTCGAAGGCAATCCCTGCCTCATCTCGAGCGTCTGCGTTCTCGCGGGCTTCGGTATCTTTTTGGCCTCTGAATTCGGCATCAACCGCACGTTCGGCGCGTACATGCTGATCTCGCTCTTCTTTGGTCTGATCGGCGATCTCGTTTTCTTACCCGCGTTGATCCGCCTCTATCCGCAGATTCTGGGCTCGACACCCAAGCCGCCCCGGGCGAACCTGAATTCTCCAGACAAGGAGAATGACGAAATGAACGATTCCTCGGAAGTCCTCCCGCGTATCGCCGCGAGCGTAGCCCTTCTCATCACGGCAACTCTCATCGCCGCTCCCTCGCACGCTGCTCCCTCCGCCGATTCAATTTTGAAAAACGTCGAATCGCGCATGAACTCAAAAGATGAAGCGATGGAAGTCAAGATGAAGGTCGTTGAAGCCAACGGCTCATCAAAAGAACGCGAGCTTGAGCTCAAGCGCAAATCGGGCGCCAAGCACCAAGTTCTCGTCCGCCTGAAATCACCCGCCGACGTGAGCGGTATCGCCGTTCTCAGCGTCATCAGCGGCACGAACGAAGATCAGTGGCTCTACATGCCCTCGCAGAAAAAAGCCCGTCGTGTCGTCTCCAGCAACAAGAGCCAGCAGATCCTCGACACCGAATTCAACATGGCCGACTTCAGCGCGAACACCTACGGCCGCTTCACGAATAAAGTTGTGAAAGAAGAACGCGCCCCCAGCGCCACCGTCGCGGTCATCGAGAGCACGGCCAAAGATAAGTCCGTCAGCTACTCGAAGATCCTCACGTGGGTTGACATGGCCTCGTTCCAACTCCAAAAGAGCGAGTACTACGACCAAGGCGGGAAACTCCTGAAGACCATGGTCTTCCGCGACTACAAAAAATACGGCACCACATGGCGCCCGCACACCATCGAAGTGCGCAACATGCAGAACAACCGCTCCACGGTCCTCCAAGTCGCGTCGTTGAAAGTCAACGCCGGCCTCGCCGACCGCGAATTCACCCAGAGCGCCCTCGAAGACGGCGACTAATCTTTATTTGTTGAGTTGGGTTTTGGTTTGGTTTGGTTTGGTTTGGCCGCCGTGCTCGTGAGGGTGCGGCGGTTTTGTTTTGGGTGGGGTTTGGGTTGGGTGGCTGAGTAGGTTGCCGAATCAAGATTGCGCGCCTCGCGCGGGGTTTGCGTGGGGTGGCTGAGTAGGTCGCCGAAACAAGATTGCGCGCCTCGCGCTGGGCTCCGTACCGCGCGGTAGAGTAGGTCGCCGAATCAAGATTGCGTGCCTCGCGCCAGGCTCCGTACCGCGCGGTAGAGTAGGTCGCCGAATCAAGATTGCGTGCCTCGCGCCAGGCTCCGTACC
>SXSP01000165.1 GCA_005792225.1 Bdellovibrionales bacterium
AAAAAACAGACTTGGATTCGTCGCAATCTAGGTCGAGGTTTTAACCGGTTCGTGCAGATCTTCGGCGTGAGAGGAATCCAAGATACGCAGTGCGGATTCAAGGCCTTCCGCGCGGCCGCGTGCAAAGAAATTTTCGAGCGTCAGAATCTGAACGGCTTCGCGTTTGACGTTGAGATTCTCATGCTCGCCCAGGAGATGGGTTACAAAATCGACGTTCTCCCCGTTCGGTGGGTCAACTCGGCTGATTCAAAGGTGCGTATCCTCATCGATCCGCTGAAAATGTTGCGCGATCTCATTCGCACGCGCCGGCTCGTGCGGCGGACGCTCGCGGCGCGCCCGCATAAAAAGTAACTTCAACTCGCTCCGCGCTCTTCATCATCCTGCGCGACTCCCAAAGAAACCGCGCGTTCCATGAGTCGTCCCATCTCGGCGATGGCTTTCTTCATTTGCTCCGGATCTTTCAGAGACCCGACGACACCCTCGGGCGCGAAGCTCAAGACTTGAAACACTTCCATTTGCTTGGTGAGTGGCTCGCCCAGCTCGCGACGAACGGAAGGCGGAGCCTTGAGGAGCAGCTTCGAGAGCTCGACGTTGGCACCCCCTTCGCCCGAGATTTCTCCCAAGACGAAGTAAATCGCATTCGTCATCTCCACTCCCACTCCGCGCCAATCACCTGCCGAGGCACGATCCTCGACTCGGCGGAGACGGGCGCGCAATTGCCGAAGAAGATCTTTTTTCTTTTGTCCCCAACCCAGTTCCGTCCGCGCGCGCCACAAGAGGACGAGGCCGAATACGCCGAAGAGACCTCCGTAGGCGGCAACCGGAATCCCGACTCCTCGAGAGCTCTTCCATTCAAGCGCAAGTTTGGGTTCTTCGGGTCCTTTCTTCGGAGCGGATCCATCGCCCAATCCTAAGGATTGGGTGCGTCCTCCGCCCGTGCCTTTGCCGACGATGATGCGAATGGGCTCGGTGGATTTTACGACGTAGCGGGCCGTCTTCGGATCAAAAACACTCGTCTTCATTGCCGGGATCGTGAACTCGCCCGAACGCCGCGGAATGAGGAGGATGCTGAAATCTTTAAAGCTCGTTCCCGTTCTGAAGAACCTCGCCTCGTTTTGTTGATCGTAGATTTCGAGTCCTTCGGGCGGCTGAAACGGCGGCGCTTCGATTAACTTGGCGTTTCCCTGCCCCTCGAAGCGAACTTTCAACGTGAACGGTTGGTTTTCGACGATGTTCTTGTCTTCCACCCGTGCGGACACATCGTAAGTGCCGACCGCTCCCGTAAAATCTTCCGGCCGTCCTTCGACGGGAAGAGGCTTCACTTTCACGGAGATGTTTTGGGAAGACTTGGTGAACGTGTACGCCTTTCCGAATCCGAAGCCGCCGAGCGCGTCGACCATCGGAATGACGGTGCACTTGGCCTTGTAAGCATCGATCGTCGCCGAGCCTTCTTTTATCGGGAACAGCGCAAACGAGGCGAGCAAGGCTTTCTTATATGGAATCCCATTCACGATTTCCGAGACGAAGTTGAGCTGGGTGGCAATCTCGATGTCTTCTTTCCAGAAGCCTTTCAACGAAGGATATTTCAACGTATCGAGATCGCGAATCTGCCCTCGCGTGTAGAGGTACCACGAGACCGTGATCTGCTCTCCGACGTAAGCTTCGGTTTTATCAGCGTCGACTTGAATGAAAAATGCTTCATCGGGATTAATCGGAAGAGTTCTCGAACCCGTACTCGGCGGAGCTTGCCGACGAAGGAGCTGAGAAAACAAATCTTCTTCCTCTTCTTCAAAACCGGGAGGAAGCTGAATGCCGCCGCCTCCACCGCCACCGCCCCCCCGACGCGACGGGGCTTGCGCACCGGCCCCTTGAGCCACGCGAATCGTAATGGGCTTCGTTCGATATTTACGGGAATCGACCGTGACTTCGGCGGCACCGATTCGCAGTTGCCCCTCGCGCTTCGGTTGAAGAGCAAAGTTGTAACGGGTGGCGCGAACCGTCTGAAACTGCGGACCCTGGGGAGTTGAAACGAAACTCGCGCGCGCCTCTTGGCTCGTCCAGGTGTTGAGAACTTCGAAGTCGTCGAGCGGAGGTAACTCCGGTTGTGCTGAAGCCACCTCTTCCGATGAACTCACATTGATCGTCAGAGTGAGCGTGTCGCCGGGATTCAACGCATCCCGATCCACCGTCGCCGACACGTCAACCGCCGCTGACGCGATTTGCGACGCAAAGACGAGAGCACTCGCGATGAACCAATTACCAATCTTTTTCGGGAGGAGCGTCTTTGGCTTTCTCATTTTGCATCCTTGCGCGGATCTGTTCTTCTTGGCGCTTGAGCTCTTCCAAGATTTTACCCACGTCCTGCTGACTCAACTCCTTACTATCGAAGGGTCGAGGTGTGGCCTTCGGCGGCTGCTTGAATTCTTTCGGCTGCTGCTTCTGGTCTTTTTGATCTTTTTGGGGGTCCTTTTGGGGATCTTTTCCTTGATCCTTCTTTTGGTCGTTTTTGTCTTTTTGCTCTTGGTTTTTGTCACCCTCGCCGCCACCGCTCTGCATTTTGGTGAGCAACTCGATGTTGTGTTTGGCCTCGAGCGAATCCGGTTTTTCATCGAGAGCGCGCTGGTAGGCTTCGAGAGCCTCGTCAATTCTTTTTTCGGCCGTGAGGGCGACCGCACTATTAAAGTGCGATCGGAACCGAACTTCGATATTTCCAACACCCGGAGAGGTGCGAACCGCCTGATCGAATTCGCGCAAGGCTTTCTGATATTCCTGGTTCTTTAACAAGACGGTGCCGAGATTGAAGTGCACGGCGCCCGAAAAGGGCAATTCACCGAGGGCCTCGGTGAATTTATCGAATGCCTCCACCGGTTTTTCGTCGTTGAAGCGGCTGACGCCGCGGTTATTTTCCAGAACGCCTTTTAAGGTTCCGGCTTGGGCGTTCCCGGCAATGAGAAGAATCAAAACGAATCTTCTCATGATTGAGACACCTCAAAGCGCCCGCGCCAGAGGCGACCGGCACCGCGCTTTTCTCCGATGAGCAAATCCAGAAAAGCGAAGAGGAGGCCCAACAAGAGCGGAATCTGAAACTTTTCGTCGTAATTCGTCGCGAGACTCGAAGAGAACTCGGCCTTTTCAAGTTTGTCGAACTCAGCTTTTATTTCTCGGCTCTGATCGACACCGAAGCTTGCATGGTGAAAACTGCCTTGGCCAGCTTGCGCGAGTTGCCGGAGAAAATCACCCTTCACGATTGAAAGAACATTCTGTCCATTCTTATCGCGTTTATAACCGCGGAGGAATCCGCGCTCATCCCGCAGAGGAACCGGTGCACCGCGCTCCGTGCCGAATGCCACCGTGAAAATTCGTGTCCCTTCGCCGGCCAAGCGCTTGGCCTCGGCGAGAGCGCCTTCTTCCTGATCCTCACCATCGGAGATTACCAAGATCACGCGTGATACTTTAAGATTCTCGTCGCTTTCGGTGCCGCCACGATCAAAGGCCTTTCGGGATTCATCGAGAGCCCGTTTGATGTTCGTACCTTGCGTTTCCACGCTGTCGGTCGAGAGCGAGTCGACGAACATCTTTAAGGCGGATTTATCATTGGTGAGGGGCGAGACTAAAACCGCTGAACCCGCAAATGCCACGAGACCTACCTTGTCGCCGCTCAGAGTATTCAGAAGGCGCTCGATCTCGGATTTGGCAAACTGAAGACGCGAGGGTTTCACGTCTTCCGCCAGCATGCTCGTTGAAACGTCAACGGCGATCATGAGTTCGATTCCGGTCGCTTTGACCTCTTGAAGACTCGAGCCCAATTGAGGGCGGGCCAGTGCCGTGATGAAAAATGCGAGTGCCAACAACTTCAAGATGAGCTTCAACCGACGGCGCGTCACCGAAACCGATGACGAGAGAAACGGCGCGATCTTCGATCCAAACGCCGACGCGAGACGCTTTCGCCCTTTCATCTCGAAATACAAACCGAGACCGAAGACGACCGGAAGGAGCCACATCAACTGAAAGACCGAAGGATTCGCAAAGCGCACTACGGAACCCTCCTAAACACGGTTTGACTTAAAAAAATCGAGAAGAGCATGAGCGCGACCGCCCAATTCAGGTAAGGCGGAAAGAGCTCGGCGTATTTCGTGTATTGATTCACGTCGATCTTTGTCTTCTCGAGGCGATCGATGTCGTTGAAGACCTTTTGAAGAGATTGATTGTCGGTTGCGCGGTAATACTTGCCGCCCGTTTCGCTCGCGAATTTGCCTAAGAGCTCATCGTTCACCGTGCTGTGAATCGGCTGGTAGTG
>SXSP01000166.1 GCA_005792225.1 Bdellovibrionales bacterium
GACCGCCATCGGCCTCTCTCTCACGCCGGTAGAAGCTGGCGCTTTCGGAACGGGTAACAAAGAGCAAGCCGCCATCGACATCAAAGATCCTCTAACCGCGACCGCGAGATTTCAACCCTCGATCGTTGAGCCCGGCGGAACGATGGATCTCGTCATCGATCTCGATCTCCACCCGGGATTCCACGCCTACGCGGACCGATTCAAAATCGTCTTCGAAACTCCTGATGACCTGAAGCTCGATAAATACCGGGCCGCGCCCCTCGTGCAGTTCAAAGACTCCGTCACGAAATCAATGAAGGACGGCGTCCAAGGGAAGTCCAGTCTTCGCACCCACATCGAAGTCCCGCTCGGATTTAAACCCGGTCAGTACGACACTCAGATCAAGCTCACGTATCAAGCCTGCACGGATGAGTTTTGTCTCTTTCCCAAAACGCTCGCGCTCCGGGCTCCCCTTGAGATCCGTGGAGCTCTGAAAACTGAACCCACTCCCACGACGGCTCCGCGAGTGGGTGTTCCGCAGGACAACTCCGCGATTCAGCTCCGCGCGGCGCTTGATGAAGGATTGTTTTCGGCTCTCCTCCTCATGTTCGTTGTCGGCTTCTTGACCAGCTTAACTCCGTGCATTTACCCGATGATTCCGATCACGCTCGCGGTTCTCGGCGTTCGCGCTCCGAAGAACGGAGCGAAACCCAGCACGCTCCGCAGCTTCTCAATCGCTGTTGTTTATGTACTCGGGATCGCGCTCACCTACTCAACCCTCGGTGTGATCGCCGCTTCGACCGGCGGCCTCTTCGGTGCGGCGCTAAGTAATATCTACGTCGTGACCGCCCTCGCTCTCGTCTTCGTCGCGATGGGGCTCAGCATGTTCGGACTCTTCGAGGTTCAACCTCCGGCATTCATCCGCAATCGCCTGGGTGCCGCGGGTCCGAGCCAAGGAGGCTTTGCCGGCGCTTTCGTAACCGGCCTCATCGCGGGAATCGTCGCGAGCCCCTGCATCGGTCCCGTCCTCGTCAGCGTCCTCGCTTTCATCGCGCAGACCCAGAACAAGACCCTCGGCTTCGTTCTGCTCTTCACCTTCGCCCTCGGGATGGGAATGCTCTTCATCGTTCTCGGTCTCTCCGGAAATCTTCTCACGCGACTTCCGCGCGCGGGCTCCTGGATGGAATCGGTGAAGTACCTCTTCGGAACCGTGATGATCGGCATGGCGTTCTATTATATCGAGCCGCTTTATCCGAAGTGGCTGTTCCTTTCTCTCATGGGTGTCGCGGGCGTTCTTCTCGCGAGCTACTACGGCGCGTTCGATCCCATCACCGCCGAAAATGGAACCGCACAAAAGTTGAAAAAGGGTGTTCTCCTCGCGACGTTCTTCTTCGGAGTCGCCTTCGCTACGGCTGGCCTCATGATGCGGTTTGGAATTCTAGGAACGAACGGTCTCTCGCTTGCGGCACCCGGCCCGACGCCTTCTTCCACGGCACCTGTTTGGAAGGACTTCTCGCCCGCGGCTTTCGACGAAGCGATCGCGAGCGGCAAGCCCGTCGTCATCGACTTCATGGCGGAATGGTGCGGAGCTTGTAAGGAACTGGAAGAGCTCACCTACCCCAAGCCCCAGGTCGCAGCTCTCTTGGAAAAATTCGTTCTCTTGAAGGTCGATGCGACGGAGAACACGCCGACCATTGAGCAATACACCACGAAGTACAACGTCGTGGGTCTTCCGACCCTTCTCTTCTACAATTCGAAGGGCGAATTGGTCTCGGACCAAACACTCACCGGCTTCGAAAACGCCGACGCCTTCGCCAAACGCCTCGAAGCCGTGCTGCGGTGAGGCAAGCAGAAAGTACGCCGTACCGCATGCGGTACGGCGTACCTTCTCCCTCATCTCCTCCCGAGGCGGGATTCTTCGAGGGCGGCTTGGGCGTTGTGAAGCGCCATCTCCTGTTCGGAGATGACGCGCTGAAGGCTGAGGAGCCGATTCTCGAAGTTGCGGATGATGGTGTTGTGGCGATCGACGAGTTCCTGAACTTTGGAATCGGTGACCTTTCGCTCATTCACCTTCGCGAAGACGTTGGCGAACTTATTCGTCGTGTCCTGTTCGCGCTGGGCTTGAATCTCTTCCATGCGCTGAATCGCCTGCGCGAAGCGATCAAAGCGAGCGTAGGTCGTGCGCTGGAGATCTTCGAGGCGCGCAGTCACCGTTTCCATTCGCTTGTCCATTTGCATGAGAGCGAGCTTCATCGTCGCGATCTGGTGTTCGAGACCCTTGATGTCCACGGGAGGATAAGGGACCGCACGGCCGGCGGCCGTCGCACCGGCGGGGTGCTGCGCGGGAGCTTGTCCCATGATTCCTTGCGCGGGTTTTTGGGGATCGACAGGCTGGCCGATTTTTTCGACCTGTGTTTGGTTGCCGACAAGCTGGGGGTTCAACTCACGGTTCATCTTGGCCCTCTTACGTCGTGTAAATGAGTGATTCGAAGTTCCTTCTCCGAATCTCGCCGAGTCCACACCGAAGGCTCAGCGAAAATGAAATTGCTGGACGCAGTCACGAATCCTTCCTATCAATGAAGTATAGGGAGCAAAATGGCGCACGTCACAGCTTTGGCACAGCATATCTTGACTCTGGAACCGGATAAAGATGCCGCGCGTCTGTGCCTCTATCACTACTTGAAAAACCTATGTGAAGCGGTGGAGCCGGTGAACGCCGAACTCATCCAACGCTTCTTTACTCGCGCGCTCACGTTTCAGCACTGGCAGCAAAATAAACAGGCTCTCTTTAATGAGGTGAACGGCATCCTCCACCATTTCCAGGAGTCAACCGGCCAGCTCATTCAGGGAAGCGAGTCGTTTCGACCCGAGGAGCTTCAGGTGGTTCCCGCGGAGTCCCTCCGCACGATGGAGCTCGTGGTTAATAAGTTTCTTGAACGCACCTCGAGCCCCTACGATCAATTTCGCGCGCTCCAGGAGGGAGACCGCATCGTCGCGATCGTCCTCCAGGGCGACCGCTCACTCCGGGTGAGCGTGTTTCCGCGGGTCATGGCGATTCGCGATGGCGAACTCGTACCTCTCTGTCAGGATTTCGCGCTCTACTATACTTCCGATTTGCAGATCCACCCGATGATGATTCAGCAGATCGAGATCGGCCCGCACACGGCGGCCCGTTTCCGCATGGGAGCCGACGGAATCAACGGCCTCGTGACCCGAGGCTACACGTTTCAGAAGTACGCAACGATGGATGGAGGCGGACTCCACCGCTATCCCGTCCTCTTTTATCCGCTGAAGCGTCTCGAGCAGTTCTTCGTGAATCGAAAGTCAGATCCAATGTACATCGAGCTCACGGGCCTTCTCGAGAAGGCGCTTGAACTTATGAACCAGGAACACCCCGAAGCGGTGAAGTTCGCGGAGGCGGCGCTCGAGCGTGGACGTCTCGCCCTCGAGCATATTTTTCCAGATGATAAGTTGGTTCGCCTTCTTATTAACAATCTGGAAAAGACCCTTGCCTTGGAGAGCGCTCGTAGGGGAGAACCTGTTTCCACACCCGCCGCTCCTCCCGTTCGCGTCCCCGAACAGGATTACGATCTCGGGGAAGGCATCGAGGAAATCGACCTCGCGGCGGGAACCCACAATTCGGCGATGACCCCAAAGGCATCGCCCCAACGTACCTCTGACGAGATGTCACAGGATACGGGAGAAGCAGAATGGCCAACGATCCGAAATTTGCCCGTGTAAGCAATACGAAAAACTCCCTCAAAAAAGCCGTCGAAGAAGTCTCACGCAACGTCGAGGAATCGACGGGCGAAGAGATCCGACTCAATAAGTACATCTCCGAATGCGGACTCGCGAGCCGCCGTCGCGCGGACGAGCTCATCAACGAAGGCGCGGTCCTCGTGAACGGCAAAAAAGTTTACGAATTGGGAACCAAGGTTCGCCCTTCCCAAGATCGCATCACCGTCAACGGCAAGCCGGTGAAACCGCCGGCCCACAAGATCTACATCCTCTTCAACAAACCGAAGAACGTCGTCACGACCATGGAAGATCCCCAAGGACGGCCGGCGATCGCTGACTATTTCGAACGCCTCCCCGTCCGCGTTTTCCCCGTGGGACGTCTCGACTGGGATTCCGAGGGCATGATCCTTCTCACCAACGACGGCGAATTCGCGCAGAAGGTGAACCATCCCTCGCAAGAGATTCTGAAAACCTACATGGTGAAGGTGAACGGTCACCCGTCGGCCGATCAGCTCGATCGTCTCCGGCGTGGAGTTTCCGTCATCGGCGGAAAAGTTTCGGCCAAGGGTATCGAGCGCATCAAGAAGGGCGACTCCGATAAATACGACTGGGTGAAGATCATGATCGCGGAAGGAAAAAACCGCCAGATCCGCCGCATGTTCGAGAAGATCGGTTTCGACGTGTTGAAACTTCAGCGCGTGGCGATCGGTCGCTTGCGGATGCCCGGGACCCTCAAGCGTGGCGAGTACCTCTTCCTTACCGCGGCTGGAGTCGAGAAGATCTTCCAGGGCGATCGTCAGGAAGCAAAACCCGAAGCGCCGAGAAAATCCTCACCCAAGCGTGACGCCCGAAACGAAGTTTCGAGAAATAAAGCGCGATCCGATCGGCCCCGCACAACCGGCGGGAGATCCGGCGCCCGCTCACGCGCTTATTGATCTGACGGGCCCAGCTGAGTCGCGGGCCCTTGAGGAATCGACTTAAATTCTTCGAGCAGAGCTCGCTCTTTATCCGTCAATGAAGCCGGCTGAACCATCGGCGCACCTTCCGAAGTTGGACCGGAAGCCGTCACGGCGGCGGAAGCGGCCTTCTTTTCCGTCGCCTTCTTTAGTGTCTCCGCTTTTTTGCGATCGTAGTAAGCAGTCGTGTAATTGCGCATTTCTTCGTTGAATCGGTTCGTCGTCTCGCGAGCTTGATCTTCGAACGTTCGGCGCTCGTCTGAGATGATCGACTCGAACTCGCGGCGACGATCCGCCTCGGCGGAGAAGTAAGCTTGGCGCCGCTGTTCTTGCTCCGTGAAGAACGCCTGCCTCTCGCTCGGGGTCGCCTTTTTTGATTTGGTGTTCATGTAGGTCGCACGATCTTTTTTCATCGCGTTCAAAAATTCGTCGCGCTTGGCCTTGTCGGCCTTTGAAGCCTCCTCGCGCCGCTTGCGTAAGTTCTTATCGTGCTTGTCGCGACGATCGCGCATGACTCTATTGAAGCGTTCGCGGATGCGACCAGGCTCTTCATTCGATCCACTGTTTTGATGGATCGATTGGAGAATGAGTGCGAGCTCGTCGTTCTCTTGCCGTTTCTCCTCGGGAATGTCCTTACGGAGCTTGTCGTATTCCGTGCGGTCAGCCGCGAGGCTCACCTCATCGGGCGCCTTCGCTTCGGGCGTTCGCCGAAAGGCCGTATTACAGGCGAGGAGAATCGTTAAGGGGAGTCCCCAAACAACCACGACGTAGAGAGCGGGCGAAGATGTCTTGCGCATGCCATCAATGGTAGCGCATGGGCGAGGAAGAGCAAGCCCGGCGTCACCGAGCCTTACGCTTGGCTTGCGAGAGTTCGCGGTTCACATCGCGAGATTTAATCGACTCGCGTTTATCCGCGGCCTTTTTACCCTTGGCGAGTGCGATCTCGATTTTCGCCCATCCACCCTTAAAGTAGATTTTCAGTGGTACGCACGAGTAACCCTTCTCATCAAGGGCTCGCTCCAAACGCGCGAGTTCGGTGCGATTGAGGAGGAGTTTTCGACGCCGCTCGGGTTCGTGGTTGAGATAGCTACTCGCCTTGTAAACGCTGATGTGGGCGTTTTGCAGGTAAGCCTCACCGTTGGCGATCACGACGTAAGAGTCTTTAAGGTTCGCATCGCCCTTTCGCAACGATTTGACCTCGCTCCCACGCAGTTCGATGCCGGCCTCTAAGGTGTCCTCGATCGAGTAGTCGTGACGAGCCTTGCGGTTTTCGACGATCAACTTGATGTTCTTGTCTTTGGCTGCTGTCGACGTACTCACGTTTCACCTTTCAAAGCGACCGAAGCCAGATAAAGTCTGACGAACGCGCGGGGGTCAAGTTCTTCCGCACGCGCGGTCGCCGAGTGACCGTGAGTCACGAGGAGCTCCTCGATTTTCGGAAGAAAACCTTCCCGACTTCCGAAGTAGGAGCCGTAGAGATTCCGCGTGAGGAGCTTGCGACGCTGCGAAAAGGCGGCCTTTGCGAAGTCGAGGTAGCCTTGGGCCGAGACTCCATCCCCTTGAATCCAATCCGTCGGGCGGCGCTTAAAGCTCAACACTCGGCTCGATACGTTCGGCGGAGGAAAAAAAGAACCCGGCCCGGCATCGACGACCTTCTGAGTTTCCCAGAACGTTTGCGCGATCACCGTGAGGAGCCCGTACTCTTTCGTGCTGGAGGTAGCCGTGATTCTTTGCGCGACTTCCTTTTGAAACATGAGAACCAGGCGCGTGATCCCGGCGGGCGTGAGCGACCGATCAATCACGAGGCTCGATGAAATTTGATACGGAAGATTACTTACGAAGAGTGAGTCGGGCTTGAGCCCGAGCGAGTTCCAATCGAGCTTGAGTGCATCTGTTTCAACAACTTGGATCGGGGTCGACTCGGCCCGCTTGCGCCACGATTCGGCGAACCGGCGATCGAGTTCCACGCGAACCATGGGCCGGCCGAGCTGCAGCAAATCATCGGTGATGGCGCCGAGCCCGGGCCCGACTTCGACGAGATCGCTAAAGGGTGCGGACGTCGCCGCTTGCAGAATCTTTTCGACGACGGCGTCGCTGATGAGAAAGTTCTGACCGAGCGAGCGCTTCGGCTCGGCACCCAACTCGTGAAGTTTAGCGAGAATCTTTTCTTTTCGCGAACTCATGACTTCGCCCTCACCAACCACTCGGGCAAGTTCTGCGGAAGCGGGGCCGCTCCGAGCGGAGCGCGTGGCTCCGGGCCCAGAGTTTGGGGTGAGACTTCTCCCCGATTGAGTCTCTGAATTCCCGCGTATCCGATCATCGCGGCGTTGTCGGTGCAGTAACGTATGGGCGGGACGACGAGTTCTATTCCCTCACCCATGGCCCATTCCTGAGCACGCGTGCGTAATCTTGAATTCGCGCTGACACCGCCCGTAAGCACCGCGCGAGAGAGTCCCTCACGCTTCACAGCCTTGGCGATGCGATCCAAGAGAACGTCGACGACCGCTTCCTGAAAACTTGCGCAGAGATCGGCGAGCACACCGGGCCTCGCATCATCCTTTGAAGCCGCGGCCAACGCGAGATCGCTCGCAAGCTCGGCACGCTCTTCGGGCGAGAGCCCATCGATCACCCGCCGGGCCGCCGACTTAAGGC
>SXSP01000167.1 GCA_005792225.1 Bdellovibrionales bacterium
AAGAAAATCCGCGTTGGCCTCGGTACCCGGGCTTAAGTGATCTCTCTCTCCTTCGCATCAAGGTGGCTATCGAGAGCGGTGAGATCAACGCGAGAAACGAATGGCGACTGGATCCAGATCTCTCCGTTTTGGGCGGAGTTGAATATCTGAATTACCTGATCGGCTACTGGTCGCGGGCGGAGAAGCGAAGCTTGATCGAAAAGCGCCTCGGTTTCAGCGATGAAACCTTCGGTGAAATCGTTCTTGCGAGCTATAACTCGGGAGCCCTGCGTGTGGCGCAGGCGATCGAACGCGGTGGCAAAGCGTGGCTGGCCGATCGCGAACTCAGCGAAGCGCGAAAATACGTAAAACGAGTCACAAGTTATTGCGACAGCTTTGATAACGACGAGAACCCGGAGGCGTTGAAGTGAGCCAGAGACCAAAGATCCTCATCTACCTTGCATCGATGATCACGGCGGTCGTTTTGTCGGTGCCGATCCAAATCTTTTTTCTCTATGAACATGACATCACCGAAATTCAAGCGGTGATGGATAAAATTACGATCTTGAATTGGCTGATGATCGGCGGTGGCCTCTTTACGGCAGCTCTCATCATCAATGCATCGCCGTGGGTTCGGTATGCGGCGCCCGCGCTGATGGCGCTCGTTGCCGCGAACAATTTCTTGGTTGGACATTACGGCACGGACTTCACGCAGGTCTTCGCGACGATGGCGACGTTGAGTTTTCTGATGCTGAATGCTCCTCTCGCGGCCCCCGAAATTCGCCAGCTCTTCCGTGAGCCGCAAAAGAGATGGTGGCTTCACGCCAACCGCAAGCGCTTGAGCGTACCCGTTTTTGTCGGCGGTGCCCGTGATGCCGTCATGCGCGCGAAGACCTATGATGTATCGGAAACCGGCGCCTTCATTCCGCTCGCATCGATTCAAGACAACAAGTTTGTGACCAGCATCCCCACCGGTGGTTATATGGGAATCGAGGAACGAATTCTCGTTTGTTTGAATTTCGGCCTTCACTCTCAGGTACGGTGCGAAGGACGTGTCGTTCGTCGCGCGCCGGCGAAGGGCAACTACCCGGCGGGTATCGCGGTTCAGTTTGTGGATATGCCTCAAAGTCAGCGGCGCGAATTGCGCAGATATCTCAACCGTGGAGTTGAGGCATCGGCGTAGGTGACATTGATGAATGACTCATTTATTGATGAGTCATGGGACTCGCAAATTACTTTGATAGTTTAATCAAAAAGCTCGAAGAGTCAGATATTCAGAACAACGGAAAAGACAAAGATGGGTTCTTCGAGCCCACGCGTGCGATGCTGCTTCAACGCCTCATGCTCCTTCGTGATCTCCACGAAAAGCCCGGAGCGAAGGCGATGGTCAAAACGGCTTGGCAGTATGTTGTGGAGCACGCGCCACCGGAGTGGCTCGTGATGACGGACGATCAGAAAAAAGAAATGAAGAAGATTTTGAGATGAGGCTCCGTATTGATTACCAAAGGCCCTTGATGATGAGCGACGGGATCACGATATAGAGAGTGACGTCGCGAATCAGATAGTAGGCGAAAACCGCCACGACCATCTTCCATCCGTAACGCTTCCAGAGAGACTTGACCCCTTGGCGCAAGCCCTCTTGCTTCAACGTCTCCCGCATGGATTTGAATTCACCCATAATCGCGTTCATCAAAAACCCCTTCGAACTGAATCCATCGAATTCGAGCCGGGATCATATTATCACTGAACGCCTTTCGCCGGGAGGTGTTCATCAAACTGTAAAGATTTCTGGTTTGTGTGTAGGAGTCTTCAACTGACTCCGCCAATTTCGGCAATTTCAACTAGAGTTCGAAGTGATCGGCTCCGGGGGCGAGAACTTTGATCGACCGCCCTGACTGAGGGGGAAAAACATCGTTCGGAAGGCGCTGGAGGACGCTCTCCTTCAGAGCTTCGACGATCGACCGCTTCAAGCGCGCTCGGTGAAAAACGAGACTCACTTTTCGGGTTGGTGAGGGCTTATCGAAGTGCCGAACATTGTGGGCCCGCTCATTCGCGGTGAGGAAGTGGGTGGAGAGCGCCGGCAAAAGCGTATAACCCGGATCTCGTCGGATGACTTCGATCAACGTCAGAAGGCTTCCGGATTGAATTCTCAGCTTTCGATTCGTTCCATCCGATGTTCCGCGACCGAGTTTGCAGAGTTGGAGAACCTGATCCCGCATGCAGTGCGTATCGTCGAGGAGGAGGATTTCTCCCGCCGAGATCTGCGAGGGCTGCACCTTCTTTGACTTCAAAATGGGATGGCCGCTCGACGCGAAAACGTAGAAGGGTTCGTAAAATAAAACTTTCTCGATTAAGGATTCGGGACACTTTGGAGGCGTCGACAGAATCGCTCCATCGAGGGAGCCTTCATCAATCTTTTGGACCAGACTCTCGGTCGGTTCCTCCGAGACCGAGAGTTGAACCTTCGGATATTTTTCGCCGAAGAAGCTCAAGAAGAGGGGAAGAAGCGACGGTGCCAGCGTGGGGATCACTCCCAAACGGAATTGGCCTTGAACCTCTCCTTTCAGCTCGGCCGCGAGTTCTTGCAACCGATTTGATTCGTCCAAAACCAGACGAGCTTGGCGGAGCATGGCCTCGCCGTACTCGGTCACTTCCACACCTGAGCGCGTCCGGTGAAAAAGTGTGACTCCTAATTCTTCCTCGAGTTTTGCCACCTGAACCGAGAGAGAAGGTTGCGTGATATGGCAGGCCTCGGCGGCCCGCGAAAAGTTGCCGGCCCTTTGAAGCTCAAGTGCGTAACGTAATTGGTCCAAAGTCATTCGCGAATAGTTTTACCCTATAAGTGAATAGTCAATCGATATTTTCTATCTATGAGACGCGTCGGGATGAGCGCATGGGAGCAATACAGAAAGACGATCGCAAAGCCGCAAACGTTATGGTCGGTGGCGAAGGAAAATGAGATCTCGGTGCTCCTTCACCTTCTGGGCGATGGTACCAACGTGAATGTTCGTGACCACCGCGGATACTCGCCCCTGATGCTCGCGGCCTATGCGGGGAATTCGGATGCGGTCGCGCTCCGATTCAGGAATGGATGCCTACGATTTCGCGGCAACGTTCGGACGGCAAAATTTGATGAGTTTTTTAGAAGCGAAGAGCGCCCGGTCGCGTGGGGCAAACCGGGCTGAGCGAACCTGGAACCGAATCTTACGGAGCTTTAAAAGCCTATGTTCAAGAAGGGCGATACAGAGATGAGGCCCTTCTGATTGATATTGGCGAGGCCGATCTGAACACCGTGCAGGTTTGTCGCGACGTTCACGAGGCCAATTTGGAACCCGTAAACATCTTTTGCGCGGTTGTAGAGGCCGATCTGGGCTCCGTAAATGTCGGTGAACTCGGCAATGTTGGCGAGGGCCGACACTTGAATTCCCGCGACCATCGACTCAGCGGTGTTCATGTTGACGAGGCCCGCGAGCTGTACGCCGTAGACGCGGGTTTTGTTCGTATTCACGTTTGTTATGCCGGCTGCTTGGAGGCCGATCGCGTGGGTTGTTCCGCGGGTGACGTTCGCAACGCCCGCGACACCGAGGCCCACGAAGGTCTGGTCGGTGACGTTACCGAGTGCACCGATGTCCAATCCGTATACGTCGCGATGTTTGCCGTAAAGTAAGTTAAAGCGCGCGCCGGTGATCGAAAAATCACTGGGCGGGAACTGCACGGGCGGAATGATGCTGAACGCGAGCGGAGTGAAGAACGCGTTCGCCGCCACCGGCTGAAGGGTTGTAAACAAGGCGAGAAGACCGATGATTGAGTTGCGAATGAATTTTTGCATTCCTCATTCTAGGCACGATCGTGCCTGATGAAAAGGCAGGGCCGGACGTTGGTACCTGGTGGGAGCGTCACTCTGGTCCTTCGTCGGGCGTCATATGCTCCTTGCGCTTGCACTCATTCGACTCCACAATTTTAATTGATGTCGGAATCCATCGAGTCCAAACGGAAATTTTTGATCGCGTCGGCCAATGCGGATCGCTTCACTTTGCTTAAGCACCTGATCCCGCTGCATGTGGGGCGTACCACCTTCGTCTCCGCGGAAGATGGGATGCAGGCTCTCCATAAAGTTGATAACGATCCTCCGAACATCGTCTTCGTCGATCAGGAGATTCCGCGCTTAGCGGGTGCGGAAGTTGTGCGAGCCCTCCTTCATCGTTGTAAAACTCCGCTTGCCATCGTGATCTTGGGCCAAATTCCTGAGACAGAGGACTTTGTTGATCAAGTCGCGCTCGGTAGCGTGCAGTACCTTGCGCCGAGTGAGCTCGAGACTAAAATCGGGCAGGTGCTCGCGAGGGCGCTTAATTTTCTTTCGCAGGGTGACGGGTTAGCGTTTCACCTTCGGTTCCTCGCGAGCGGCGACATCCTCATCCGGCAAGGTGAGGAGGCGAAATCCGTCTTTATCTTGAAGCGCGGCAGACTGAAGGCCTTCGCGAAGGGTACGGAGGGTGCCGTTCTCCTGGGACAGATCGAGCCGGGCGAGTTCGTCGGCGAAATGGCATACATCAATGGTGAAGTGCGCTCGGCCGACGTCATCGCCGATCTCGATTGTGAGCTCATCGAAATTCCGGTGAACCACTTGGATCATCTTCTCTTTCAGAAGCCGGCTTGGTCGAAGGCGCTCATGATGACGCTTTCAAAGCGCGTGCGAAAAGCAAACGATCGTTTGCGGTGATTAACGCCGGCTCACGCGGCGCGGGCGGGGACAGGTGGTCATCTCTTTGATCTGACTTCCGCTCGCCTTGGACGAGAGTTCGCGCCAAGCCTGCGCGATATCGATGGCCTCGAGGCTTCCGTATTCGTAGTTCGTGGAAGTTTTGTAGACCCGGGTTGCGATACCGACAATCTTCGATTCCTTATCCAGAATCGCGCTCCCGCTCCCGCATTTTTCCAGATCGAGGCTTGAGAAAAAAGTTTCCTTCCGCTCGACGAGCTCGGGCTTAAACGCTCGACTGCCGAGTTTTTTAAAAAACCGGCTCTCGCGAAAACCTTTTGTTCTCACGCCTGAGGTAAAGAGTGGGGTTTTCCCATCTGAGGTCAGATCGTCACGATTGAGACACGCGTATGAGACGGCGCGAAGCCTCTCGCCCACGCGTGGCGCGCTCTCGGCGAGCGGTAAACAAGGCGAGTTTCCGCCCGCGCCGGGAAATCCGAGCGACGGCTCAATATGCAAAATCGCGAAGTCGTAGCCGTGTTCGTAGCCCGAGTCCAAATGTCGCTTGTAATCGTCAGGGAAGCGTTTCGCGAAAGCGGCGATCGTATTCTTGGGAGTGAGCCATCCTTTTCCGCCCGTGAGGACGACCTTCGCCATAACCTCGCGGCCTCCTAAGTTCGCGGGACATTCGATTCCCTCGTCGAGTCGATCTTCATTCACGGTCATCAGATGCGTGAAAATCTGTCGGCCATTCGAAGTCGTGCGAATCGGATCGTCGCTTGCGGGAGAGCGCTGGAGCGCCCGGTGTCGAGCGAGACAGGGCGATACACAGTGGAGGGCGGTCAAGAAGTGACCTTTGTTCGATATGAAAGTTCCGGTGCAATCGAGGCCGGGTTGGAGACGGTAGTGAAATGTCGCGCGCGCGATGTCGGCCAGGGCCGCTTGCTCCGCCTTCTTCAGTTTGCGAAGTGGCGTCAGCTTTTGGTCCGCGTGGGCGAAGCCGAATACGAATAGAAATGCGAAGATGATATTCCCCACGATGGCTTATCGGGGGAGAGCGATCGAATCATGAGCGTTCATTCATGACTCGGAACGCCGCCTCAGGGTGAGACGGCGCTCAAAAAAATCACACGAGTGTGAGCGTGACTTCGACGTTGCCGCGAGTTGCGTTCGAGTACGGGCAAACGTGATGCGCCTTTTCAATCAGTGATTGCGCCTGAGCACGATCGAGGCCCGGCAAACTGATTTTGAGTTCAACGGCCAATCCGAATCCGCCGGTGATGGGTCCGATTCCAACATTGCCTGTAATTGAGACATCATTCGGAATCCGAACTTTTTCCTTCGCGCCAACGGCCTTCAAGGCGCCGATGAAACAAGCGGAGTACCCAGCGGCAAAGAGTTGCTCCGGGTTTGTTCCCTCTCCGCCTCCGCCGCCCAATTCTTTGGGAGTCGTTAGGCGCACGTCGAGCATCTTGTCGTCGCTAATCGCGCGACCATCGCGGCCGCCCGTTGCAGTTGCGTGAGCCGTGTAGAGAATTTTATCTGGCTTCATGTTTTCTTTCCTTTCGGTTGAGTGCCTTTTGAAGTTTGGCGATCGAGGAGTTCGCTCTTCGCGAGGTTCTCGCGAATCTTGCGCAAACTCGTATTTAGAGATTTCAGTTCCGAGACAGAGCAGCCACTGGCGCAAAGGAGGTCTTCCGGCACTGTCGCAGCGCGCTTGCGAAGACTTCGTCCCTTAGGCGTGAGGTGAACGTTCACTTGTCTCTCGTCTTCCGTGGAGCGGCGACGTTCAATGAGCCCAAGAGACTCCATCCGTTTCAGCATCGGGGTTAATGTTCCCGAATCCAGAAAAAGATTCTGCCCGATTTCGGAGACGCTTCGACCATCGGTTTGCCACAAAACCAGCATCACGAGATATTGCGGGTACGTCAATTCCAGTGCCTTCAAGAGGGGCTGGTACGCCTTCGTGATCGTCAGCGACGCGGAGTAAACCGCGAAGCAGATTTGGTTTTCGAGATCGAGAAGCGATGACGTGCTCATAAGCGAAATATAATTGTACACAATTGAATTGTAAACAACTAATTTGGGGGAGCTGCCGATGAGTCGATATGACCTCGAGCGGTCGAAATCGGATCACCGCCTCAACATGAGCCATGCTCTCGAAATATCAGTGAAAATTTCCTGAACGGCGGGCTGTCGACCCGTCATTCACTGTTGAATTCTTTTCCGATCCTCGCGTTTGCTGCAGTCACCTGAAAAATAGAGAAACGTTTCGACCGTTTATCATTCATCCCTCAGGGGTCAGGGCGCATGAGGCGATGTGAATTTTCACAAAAGTGCGCGCAATTTATCCGCCGGAAGCTCGTTCTCTCCGTTCCAAGGCGAGAAATCCAAGAATGGAGTAAACGAAAATTAGTTTCCCCGTTCGGGAGACGAGTCTACGCTGATACTACGTTCTCACATGGGTTGAACCAAGGGTGGTTCGAGGGGTCTTTATGGATAAAGCATTCTTCCATTTCATGCTCGTCTTCCTCTTCTCTCTTCAGGCTCGCGCGCAGGCGCCCCAGATTCCTCCGGCCCTAGATCCCAATTCGATCCCGGGTCGCGCCTACAGTGTTCTCGCCGCGAACTGCGCCTCCTGTCACAACTCGATCCTCTCCTTTGGCGGTATGGGATACGTACTCGATGCACGTCAGCTGATCACGAGCGGACGCGTGATTCCGGGCGATGCGAATCGTTCTCCCCTCTATCAAGCCATTCGTGAAAATCGTATGCCGCTCGGAACCAACCTCGGAATTCCGCTTGATAACGAGAGCAAACGGGCCGTTCAGAGATGGATAAACGACGGTGCGAGAGGATTTCCCGAAGTCGGCGTGGCTGCCGCTCCAATCACGACGACGAGCGCTGAGCTCGAAGTCATCGAAGCCGATCTGAGAAGGGTCGCCTCCAATAATCGACAGTTCATGCGCTACGTCCTCCTCAATCACGTATCGAACAACGTTCTTCTATCGGCGAATCAACGAACGATGATGTCACAAGCCGTGGCGAAAGCTCTGAACAGTGTGCATTGGCGCTCTGCGATCTCGCTCCCAACACCGCTCGTTGATTCCGCTACGGTGTTGCGGATTGATCTTCGCAACTACGATATCAGCCGCAATGAATGGGAAAGTCTGGTGGCGAACGCCTATCCCTACAACAGTCAGTACACGTCGAATTCGGGTTTCGATGAAATTCAAGATCTAGCGCGCTCTCAGTCGCCCGTCGTCCGCGCTGATTGGCTCGCTCAACAAATTCTTCAGCCTCAAGTCTACAGTCGCCTCATTGAACTCGGTGACAACATCGAAGATATCGAAGAGAGAATCGGCGTCGATGCTGAAAGAAATATCCGTAACGGCCGGGTCATGCGGTTGGGTTTCCGTGATTCAGGCGTTTCGTTTAGTAACCGGATGATCGAACGCCACCAGGGCCGCTTCGGTCCTTATTGGAAATCCTACGACTTCGCCGACGATGATCGCGGCGTCCAGAACATCTTTCAGAACCCCTTGGGGCCCGAAATTAACGGTGGGGTTGCAGGCGTTGATGAGCGAGTCTTTCAACACGACGGCGGTGAGATGATTTTTGCGCTCCCCAATGGTCTGCATGGATACGCTTTAACCGACGCCGCCGGAAACTATCTCGATGTCGGCCCGACCGAAATCGTCGTTGATCCAAACCGCCGAGATAACACGGTCACGAATTCAGTTTCGTGCTTCGCTTGCCACTCCAGTGGCTGGATCCGCGCGCCTGACGAGATACGAGCTTCCATCTCGAATCGCCGAAATAACTTTTCAAACAACGCTCGTCGCGCCGTCGAGCGCTTGTACGCCGACGAAGCCACGATCAAGTCCACCTTTGATCGCGACATCGAAGCTTACCGCGTCGCCGTGGAAAAACTCGGAATTATCGCTGGCGCGGGTGAGCCGGTCTCAATGGCCGCGCTCAGCTACGAGCGCGACCTCGACATCAACCAGGTGGCGGCCGAACTGGATCTCTCTCCCGATCAGCTTCGATCCGTCATTGGCAGAAACTCGAACTTACGAAACATCCTTGGACGCTTGACGAACTCTATCAATTCGCGGCAGAGACCCGTGATCTCGCGTCGGGATTTCGAACGTAACTTCTCGAACATTACGCGGTCTCTGAGGTCGGTACAGGGGCCCCGTTCCTCGGATTGAGGGCCGGAAACACAACGCGACTCTCGATCCGCTCGCCTCGAAATAGTCGCTCGATCCTCGGCGCTGACTCCGGAAGGAGCGGCGCCAAGGCTTGAGCCGCCACGTGAACTTCCGAAAACCATCTCGTGATGAGCGAACGAAATTTCTCGCGATCTCCCGCTTTTAAAAGTTCCCAAGGCCGCGCCTCATTGATCTCGGCGTTCACCCGGTCAATGATTGCCCACGCCTGCGCCCCGTAAGCGCCCAGATCGTAATCCTTGCGCCAGTCAAAGCTCAGATCGTGAGTTTGCAAACTGGGCCGAAAGTCATCTTTATCAGCGAGCACCACGAGTCTTGAAATCAAATTCCCGAGCCGGTGAGCGAGATCCTTCGTGTATGCGGCTCGCAGATTCTCCTCTGAAAAGTCCGCGTCCTGATAGACCGCAAGCTTTTGAAGAAGGTAATGGCGCAAGCCATCGACGCCGTTTCGTGAAACGAGTTCACGTGGATCAACCGAATTCCCGAGAGACTTCGAAATCTTCACTCCGTCGGTTGTAAGAAAACCGTGGACGACAATTTCACTCGGAAGTGCCAGACCCGCGGAGAGAAGAAGAGCCGGCCAATACACCGTATGAAACTTCCAGACATTTTTTCCGATCACGTGGATTCGAAGCTGATCCTCCGACCAACTCTCAAACCCAACACCTGAAACATAGTTGATGAGCGCGTCGATCCAGACGTAGATGACTTGATCGGGATGACCGGGAGCTTCGATTCCCCAACCCTCAGACCTGGCCTTCGAGCGGGTGATGCTGATGTCCTGCAACCCCCGGCGGATAAAGCTCAGGACTTCGTTCTTTCGAAACTCAGGGATAATTCGGATTTCATCTCGTGAAATCAGATCGAGGAGACGGTCTTGGTAACGGCTTAAGCGAAAATACAGATTCTCTTCGGAGATCTCTTCGGGGCGCTTGCGATGATCGGGGCAAAGGCCGTCGATCAAATCTTCTTCGCGGTAAAAGTCCTCGCAGCCCACGCAGTAGAGACCCGAGTAGGTCGACGAATAAAGGTCGTCTTTTTTCAGCCGGCTGAAAAACTCGGTGACTCCCTCTCGATGTTTTTGATCCGTCGTTCGAAGAAAACTCTGATAGTCCACGTGCAGGCGATCCGCGAGATCTCGAAAGGCAGCGGCATTGCGATCCACCAGTGCTTGAGCCGAGATCCCCTGGGCCCGGGCGGAGATCACATTCTTGAGCGCGTTTTCGTCGGTCCCAGTTTGCAAATGAGTTTGGTAACCACTCTGTTTATAAAGTCGGGCGATCGCATCGGCGATGACAAACTCCTGAGCGTGACCGACATGCGGGTGCGAGTTGACATAGGGAATGGACGTAGTGATGTAAACCTTCTGGTTCATGAAAGCTCCAAATGAGAGAGATTGAGATTTAAAAAAGAAGAGGGAGAGCGGAGTTTAGGACTGCATACCGCCCGGGCAGGCAAGCAAACGACGAGGTTCACCTGAGAGCGCGCAAGCGCCTCCGCTGGTGTCTCGAGTTTGATTGCGTACGATGCCCGGCATGACAGTCCTCCTCAAAGACTCTCGGAGCGTGATCTATTCAATGTATCGGATCGGGGCGAATTTCGCAATCCTCCCTCCTTTTTCATGCAAATTGTCTCGTTGTCACCTGTCGAAGAGTTAGCCACCGCCGGCCGGCCGACGCTTTCACCTGATAAACACTATCCATTTGATATTCGGGATGATTGGGAGCGCGCCCGACGGGCGAGACACCGAA
>SXSP01000168.1 GCA_005792225.1 Bdellovibrionales bacterium
GTCCCCATCGTGAGCCCCGTGCCGGAGAACCCGGTCGCGACGTACACGTGATCGGAGAGCGGATTGCGGCCGATGTACGGCAGTCCGTCGACGGGCTCGATGATTTGGCCCGACCAACGATGCGTGACGTCCTCGACTTGAAACCGCTCCTTCGCCCAGCTTTCGAGGCGTTCGAAGTGAGCGGTCGTATGCACGTCCTGACCGGTCTTGTGATCTTCACCGCCGATGATGAGGTGGTTAACGCCGTTGTGTACGTAGGAGCGGATGTAGTGGTACGGATCCGCAATATCCCAATAAAGATTTTTCGAGTCGAAGTTATCGCGCACTTTCACCGAGATCGCGTAAGTGCGGTAGGCCGCGATTTTCGTGTGCATGAAGAAGCGATTTGTCGATGGAACATTCGCCGCGACAAAGACTTCGTCGGCGATAATCGTTCCGCGATCCGTGGTCACGCGGCAGGGTTCGCCTTCCTGAACGTCGAGCATGCGTGTCTCTTCGAAGATGTAGCTTCCATCTCCGGGAATGCGTCTGGCGAGACCTTCAAGATAGGTGAGAGGATTGAATTGAGCCTGGTGTTCAACTCTCATCGCGCGCTGAACGTTGAATGGAAGCGGGCATTCGTAGATGAGTTCATTGGGAACTCCAACCTTCAATGCCGCCTCGGATTCGTCTTCGATTTCGTCGATCTGATCGCGGCTCTCGGTGAATTGGTAGCCGGCGACGCGCTGGAAATCACACTTGATGTCGTAGTAAGCCGCGTTCTCCTCGATGCGCTCGATCGCCCGGCGCATGCTCTGGGCCGCGAGCTGCGCGCCTTCAATCCCGAAGTGAGAGATGAGATCCCGGTAATCAAGATCAAAAACTTCGGTGAGGTGAGCGGTCGTGTGCGACGTTTCGCCCGAGCCCACGCGCCCGAGATCGATCACGGCGACCGTCTTCCCCGCACGTCTTAGGAGATCAGCCGCGGTGAGACCCGTGATTCCCGCTCCGATGATGCAAACGTCGACGGCTACCTGACCCGTCTGCTTCGGTTGTTTTCCGATCGTCACCGTGTCGGCCCAGAGGGGACGGGTATTGGACGAGAACAACTCGTTCACGTGCATATTCATATTCGAGGATCCTCCCGCAATTTCGTTCGGTCGAGGTTGGACATTAACATCGGCCACGCACGGGGAAATGCGATGCTAATGAAAGAAATGTGGAGATTTAACCCACCTCGCAGATGTGCACGGGTTGTTGAGAATTTGTGTTCTAATCTCTACGTTGCTGCATCCGGTAATCTCTTTATGCTAGGGGATTGCTGCCTCATCATGGGGCCACTTTCCCGTTAGACAGGACCTTACTTCCTGGGAGCAACTCATGGAAATGATCCGCACGCCCCTTAAAGATTTCGGAAATGCCGGCCTCGCAACGGCCGAGACACTCTCCGAAAAGCCCGTGGAGAAGAAAAGGATTCTTGTTTATGACTACGACTCGGCTTCTTCCTCACTCGTGACGGAGTGTCTCGCGGGCGAACCCTACGAGCTTTCGTACTGCCGCGACTTTATTGACTTAGATTCACGCGATATCGATCTGCTCCTCTGGGGCCTCAACTCTCCATGCGAAGCAGGGATCGACGCGCTCAAGGTCTTTCGGCTCGCGAATCCACTCGTAAGAATCGTACTTCTCGCCCCGCAGGAGGCTCTTGCCTTTGCGTCGTCCATCAAAGGCTTCAATGTCGAGTCGATGATATTGAAGCCGCTCCATGCTCAAGACATCCGTTCCTGTGTCGAGCGCGCTCTCAGAAAAGTTCGCGCCCTTGAGCCGGCGACGCTCGCCCGACTCACTCCCTTCACTGGCGTTGGCAACGTATCGATCCCGCGACCTGAAGATTTGCGAGAGGATGGGAGTCTCCTCGGGCTCATTGGTTCAAGTCCCGAGATGTTGAAGGTTGCCGCTCTCGTGAGGAAAGTAGCGAAGTCGAACGTCAACGTCCTCATCACCGGTGAAAGCGGAAGCGGTAAGGAGATGGTCGCGACGGCCATTCACCGCGCGAGCGATCGCGCGGGTAAGCCTTTTGTCGCCATCAACTGTGCCGCGATTCCACGCGAACTTCTTGAGAGCGAATTATTCGGTCACGCCAAAGGAGCGTTCACCGGAGCTACGACCGCCCGCCGCGGCCTTTTCGAAGAAGCTCACGAAGGAACACTTCTCCTCGACGAAATCGGGGATCTCCCTCTTCCTCTTCAAGCCAAGATCTTGCGCCTCTTGCAGACTCGGCAAGTCAAGCCGCTCGGTCAAAACGCGGTGAAGGAAGTCGACGTCCGCATCATTTCCGCGACCCACAAAAATTTAAAAGCCCTGATTAAAAAAGGGGAGTTCAGGGAGGATCTTTACTATCGGCTGAACGTGATGCCGATCTGTCTTCCGGCCCTGAGAGAAAGAAAAGACGACATCGTTCAGTTGGCCGAATTCTTTCTGCGGCGTTACTCCGACCGGTTCAGAACACCGTTGAAAGGACTGACGCGAAAGGCTTGTCAGAAACTTCAGTCGCTCCCCTGGAAGGGAAACGTTCGTGAATTGGAAAACGTGATCGAACGGGCGATCGTTCTCGCTGACGGTGACGTTATTACCGAGCAGGAGATTCTGGCCGAAGAGGCGGAACCGATGCACGTGACGACGGAAGATCTTTTCAATTCCGGAATGACCTTGAAGGACATCGAACGCGAGTACATCAAATACGTTCTCGCGCGCGTGGGAAATCGCAAGGAAACCGCGACGCGAATCTTGGGCATCGATCGGAAAACCCTCTACAGAAAAGAAAAGCTCTACGGCATACGCCCGCCCTCCGACATGATCTGATCGGGGGCGGAGCTTCAGTCGTTACGCCGCGGGTGTTGGCGATGCCGTAGGCGCCGGCGTGGCAGGAGTTGCTGGCGCGGGTGTCGCATTCGGATCAGGCGTTGCGCCTGGTGCGGTCGTTACCGCCGGAGTCGGAGCGGGTGTCGGTGTCGGCGTTGGTTGTGTGGGGTTCGGCGCTTCGGGATTTCTCGCGACGTAAGGGCAGCGCTGTAGGCCCGAGTCGAGAGTGGCCGAGCGAAGTTGCACCAAATCCGACGCTTGGGTCGCGACCCAGTCCGAC
>SXSP01000169.1 GCA_005792225.1 Bdellovibrionales bacterium
AGCTAACTCCTTCACCGGCGACGGTTTGAGTTGCATCTTTCGTCCTGCGGGACGATCGGGCTGAGAGACGACGCCGACGATTTCGTAATGTTCATCCGCGATGAGGCGGCGCAAGGATGCCGCCGCAAACTCGGGTGTTCCGAGGAACAAGATTCGAACTTTGCTCATGAACTAGTTGTGGTTCATTTCGAGCCGGCAGTCACCGCCGTTTTTTCACGCGCGGCCTTGCGGCGCTCGCGAGCCTCGGAACGCTCCTCGGCGACTTCATCGGCCGTGGGGTACCCGTGCTTCTGGATGCGGTTTTTAATCCGGTTCGATTTAATGAAACTCAGACGATCGATGAAGAGCTTACCCTCGAGATGATCCATCTCGTGCTGCAAGCAGATCGCGAGGAGGCCGTCGGTCTTCAAAACTTGTTCCTGACCATTGATGTCGAGGTACTTCGCTTCGATGTAGAGCGCGCGGTCGACCGTCTCGAAAAATCCGGGAACGCTCAAGCATCCCTCTTCGTAGGTGGTCTTCTCGCGGGTGACGGTGATTTCGGGGTTGAAAACGACGAGCGGCTGCGGAACCTGGCGTTCCAGTTCCGTCAATCCCTCGAGCACGATGTTTCCGTCTTCATCGCGCGGGCGCGTGTCGATCACCAAAAGGCGCACGCTCTGACCCACTTGCGGAGCCGCGAGGCCGATTCCGTTTTCTGCGTACATGGTCTCGAGCATGTTTTCCGCGAGCGTCTTCAACTCCGGGGTCACGCTCTCGACGGCAACACCTTTTTTGCGAAGACGAGGATCTGGGAATTTGAGGACTTCAAGGACCATTTTCTGCACCTTATTTTTGAGGCTTTAGTCCTGTTAGTTTAGCCGATTTCGCGCGGGAAAGCCAGGAAACCGGCCCCCACGAACGATGAGAAGGCCTTCCAAGTAAGGAATGCCAAACTCATTACCGCTTTAAACGCAATAGGAAGAAGGCCGACAGCGCCACCATGGCCATGTTCGGGACCCAAACTGCGGCGATGGGCGGAAGTGCGCCATGTCGTCCCAACGCCAAGCCCGAGCTGTACGACGCCCAATAGACAAACGCCAAGACGATAGTTGCGCCGATATTGAAGGCGGTGCCTCCCGCGCGCTGCCTCGTCACGCTGAACGGGATGCCGAGAAATGACATGACGAACGCGGCAAAGGCAAAGCTGAACTTCGCGTGGTAGTCGACTTCGTAACGGAGAGTGTCGAGTCCCGACTCTTTGTTTCGGATGATGAATCGCTTGAGTTCGGCAACACTCAAAGTATCGCTGCTCTCAGAAGCTTTTTGGATGTCGGCCGTATCATCGGCGACCGCGATCGTCTTTGAGGTAAAACTCTGGGTCATCGGCACGGTGGACTCTTGCGAGAACAATGTGACCGCTCCCTGCTCGAGATTCCATTTTGATCCTTCAAGCCTGACGTTGCCCGCCGTGATCATCTGGATCAGGTGCCAATCGCTGTCGAAATAGTACATCGTCAAGCCCTGGGCGGTCCCCTTGTCGGCTTGAAGAGTTTTGATATTGAAGAGGACGTTTCCCGATCGGTACCAAATCTTATTGGTTTTTACCGTTGAATAAAGACCGGGTTGCTTGCGGATTTCGACGTAGAGGACGTAGTTCTTTTTCTGATTCACGATCGGAAGCACGCGATCGTTTAAACCGAATGCCACCGCGGAAATCAGAACGACCAAAAAGAGAATCGGGGTCGAAATGCGCGCGAGGCTCATTCCGGAGCTGAAGAGGGCGACGAGTTCATTCGTTTTACTGAGCGTGCTCAGCGTGAAGATGGTGCCCATCAAACACGCAACCGGAAGCATCTGGTAGATCAGCGAGGGAACCGCAAGCAGGTAGTACTGCATGACCGCAGCGCCTGAAGCGTTGAACCTCGTGAGGTTTCCCATATAGTCGACCGCAACGAAGAGCGTGACGAAGACAATCAAACCGCCCGCGAAGAACGAGAGGAAGAGTTTGGCGATGTAACGGTCGATGATGGTCATCGTTTCGACGATTCCTGTTCTAACGTTCGCGAGTGTTGATTCGCCATTCTAGGAGTTGACGGAAGCACCCGTCAAACCACGCCTTCTATAATCAGGTGGGCATCTCTTGACTCAAGTCCTTAAAAAAGTTTAACTGATTTCATGGCATTACGCGTCTTACTGGCAGACGAGAGCACGACGATCAAGAAAGTCATGCAGCTGGCCCTTCAGGATTTTGCCGTTGAGGTAAAAGCCGTTCACGTCGGTGTCGACGTGGTCGAGGTCGCTCGTCAGTTCCAGCCCGATATCATCTTCGCCGATGTTCTTCTTCAAAAGAAGAACGGCTACGAAGTTTGCGCCGATCTCAAGAATGATCCGCAGCTCAAGTCGATTCCCGTCGTCTTGATGTGGAGCTCGTTCATGGATCTCGATGAACAACTCGCGCAAAATTCGGGCGCCGATCGCAGGCTGGAGAAGCCGTTCGACATCGAGCATTTGCGACAACTCCTCCTCGAGCTCGTACCGAGAACGCACACGCAAAGGCTCGCCCATTTTTTAAAATTCCCGGCGTCCTTCTCGGAGCCGATGAAAAAAGAAGAAGCGGCGAAAGAGTTGAAGACGGATCCCGTGATCCCCCCGCCGCCGAAACCAACGGTTGCATCCGGTATCGCGCCAGGAATTGCGACGTCGATGCCGATGCCACCACCGTCCTCGCAGACGAAGGCGCCGCCTTCCGACGAGACCGTCACGCGAGTCGCCGAGAAAAATACGTCGCCGAATTGGAACATGGATTCCTTTGACGACATCGCGACGTTCGAGATCGGTGAAGCCGATGCGCCCATGTCGATCGAAGAAGATGACGATGATGATGACGAGTCGTTCTCTGAATTGCGTCTTCAGGGTCAGCCCCAAGCGCCGATTCAGAATGCGGCGCCCGCTTCATCCACGGCACCGGTCGAGGATTCCGACGAAACTTGGTCGCACCAGGATCTCTCGCGATTCAAAGTCGATCTTCCGCCGGTCACGGCATCCAATCCCGAATTCGGAATCGATCTTGAGCTTCCGGATCCGTCCATCGCCGATCTCACGCGCGAGACACGTCCGTTTGGAAAACCCATTGCGCCCGGAATCGCGGCAGAAGAAAAAGAGCCGTTCGCGTATCAACCGCCCGGCCGCTCGCTCGCCGACAATTCTCTTCTCCTTCGTCCCGAGGAAATCGAAGACGCCACGCTCGATGTCGATCTCAAACTCGATGAGCCCCCGGGCTTGAGCCTCACTTCGATAGATGACGAGATGACCGAACCCGCTCGCGGCCGCGAAACGGCTACGGAGTTTCCGGTCGACGAAGTCGGGCGGATTCCGCAGTTGAGTCCCGAGCGCCTTGAGCAAATTATTCGCGCGCAAACTCGCGAGATCGTCGAGTCCGTCGTTCGCCGAATTGTTCCTGATCTTGCTACCGATATCATTCGTGAGGAGTTACAAAGACTCCTCGAAGACACTTCTGTGCGGGAGACTCGTCGATGACCCTGATGGATTTGATTCAAGCGGCCTTGCGCGAAGATATGCCACAAGGCGATCTCACCACGGATTCGATGGCTCTGGCTCCCCGGTTCGGTCAAGCACGCTTGATGGCGAAAGAAGATCTGGTGATTTCGGGAACTCTCGCCTTCGAACAAACGATGTTGGCGCTCGATCCGTCATGCAAGGTGCAATGGCACTTCAAAGAGGGCGACCTCGTCTTAAACCGTCAGATCATTTGCCACATCACGGGTGATCTCATCCAAATCCTGAAGGCCGAACGCGTGGCCCTGAATTTCATCGGTCACCTCTCGGGAATCGCGACGCTTACCCGCTGCTTCGTGAAACAAGTTGAGCACACGAAAACGAAGATCCTCGACACGCGTAAGACTCTTCCCGGCTACCGCGATCTCGAAAAGAAGGCGGTCGCCCACGGCGGAGGTCAAAACCATCGTTACAATTTGAGCAGCGCCGTTTTGATCAAGGACAACCACATCCTCGTCGCCGGTGGCCTGTCAAAAGCCGTCGAGCGAATCCGCGAACATACGAACGAG
>SXSP01000170.1 GCA_005792225.1 Bdellovibrionales bacterium
GAGATCCGCTTCCGGTTCTCGTCTGCTTCGATCGGGGCGATAAAAGCGGTGCAAGCGCGACGAATCGATCCTACGTCGTCATTGCACGCATCGAGGATAAAAAGTTCGGCTTCGAGATGGAGCAGGTCCTCAGTGTCACCGACCTTGATCCTTCGAAGTTCGAGAGTCCCGATCGATGGTTGACCCCGGATCGCGGAACTTGGGTCACCCATCTCGTGAAACAAGAGGATGAAGTCATCCTCGTCATGGATCTGAATCGGGCAATCGCGGCATGAAGAACTTTTTCCTGTATCCGGGCCAACTCCTCTCCGTTCGGGAGACCTCAACGCTCGCGACGATGCTCGGGTCTTGCGTCGGGGTGGCCCTCTGGGATCCGAAGACCAAGGTTGGAGGGCTTAACCACTACCTCCTGCCGGCGCCGGGAGCCCACGATCGTCCGTCGCCGCGCTACGGAACGTTCGCGATGCAAACATTAATTGATGAGTGCTTGGCGCTCGGAGCGCAACCGCGAGACCTCGTCGCCAAAGTTTACGGCGGCGCGGCTGTTTTGGGCCAAGTCTCCATCGGCCAACGAATTGGCGAAAAGAACATTGAAGTCGCCCTCCACGCGCTCGCGAAAGCCGGGATCAAAATTACAGAAAAGAATGTGGGCGGGGAGCGGGGCCGAAAAATTCATTTTGATACGAGTACGGGCGCCGTTCAACACGCGCTCGTCGGAGAATCCGGAGCGCGCGTGGATACGAGCGGTTTCGGAGCCCTACAAGAGGCAAAAGAGGTGAAGGTTCTCATCGTCGATGATTCGGCGACGGTCCGCACGCTCTTCCAAAAAATATTCGAAAAACACGGGCTCAAAGTGGTCGGAGCCGCGGCAAACGCATTTGAAGCTCGTGAGATGATCGTCAACGCTAAACCTGATGTCATCACCCTCGACATCGAGATGCCGCAAATGAACGGCGTGCGCTTTCTTGAAAAATTGATGAAGCATATGCCGATTCCCACCGTCATGGTTTCTTCTCTCGGAAGCCAAGGGGATGCCGCTCTTGAATCACTCCGGCTCGGCGCGATTGAATTTGTTCAAAAGCCGAGCCAGTCAGATCCCGAACTTCTTCGCCAGTTGGGACAAACCTTGGTGACGAAAGTTCGCGCGGCCGCAAGTTCACGATTGATTGCCCCGAGAACCAGCGCTCCGGCGGTGGAAGCGCGCCCACGATCGTCGATCATGCGCGGTCAGGTTGCCGGCGTTTTCGTCAGCGGCAATACGGGAGCACCCAAGAGTCTCGTGAAGATGATTTCGAAGTTCACAGGTGATTCGCCCCCGGTCGTATTTTCAATCGCGACACTGGGACCCTTGCTTGACAGTTTTGTCGGTGATCTTAAGAAGCAAACTTCGATCAGTGTTCGCGTTGCTTCGGAGTCTACGCTTCTCGCGCGTGGCTGTGCTTACTTTATTCCAGAGGGTTATCACGGCCGCGTTCAAGCATCTGGGACTCAAGTCTCGCTGAAGCTTGAGAAGGGGGCGCCGGTTCACGGGCAGCTTCCGTCTGGCGATGTTCTTCTTTCGAGCGCCGCCGACTCTTTAGGCCCGAGTGCGGTCGGCGTTCTCTTAAGCGGTTTTGGCCGCGATGGTGTCGATGGCCTCGAGAAGATTCACGCCAAGGGTGGATTCACCATGGTGGAAAATCCCTCGGGTGCGACATTTCCGTTCGTCCCGCAGACGGCGATTGCCGAGGGTCTCGCCTCCGAAATTTTGTCGAGTGACGAAATGTTTTCTGCGCTCATGTCTTACCGTGATCGGAAATCGGCATGAAGCGCGTGAAAGTTCTCATCATCGAAGATTCTCCTCTCGCGCAGACCGTTTACAGCCAGGTGCTCGGGCAAGATCCGATGCTGGAGGTCTTAGGTGCGACGGGCGACATTTATCAAGCTCGCGAACTCGTCGTTCAGCGGGAGCCCGATGTTTTGGTTCTCGATCTTGAAATGGCCCAGTCAACCGGCATGCGATTTTTAGAAGCCGTGATGAAACACATGCCCGTTAGGACGGTCGGTCTCTGCCTTGAGGAGTCGACGGCGATCGCCACCAAGGCGCTCGCCCTCGGTGCGATGGACGTCCTAAAACTGCCTTCGGCGGATGCGACGGATTTGAAGGTTGTTCGCGTGGAACTCGCTAAGCGCGTGCGAACGGCGGCTTTGATGAGCATGAATCGCGGCGCAAACGCCGCGCCTGGCCTGCGAAGCGCG
Organism: Bdellovibrionales bacterium; assembly: GCA_005792225.1. Taxonomy (GTDB): domain Bacteria; phylum Bdellovibrionota; class Bdellovibrionia; order Bdellovibrionales; family JAMPXM01; genus SXSP01. The sequence continues at coordinate 2,239 of SXSP01000170.1, forward strand.
AATCAAATCTTCGCCATCGCTTCAAGTACCGGAGGGACGGAGGCGTTGAAGAAAGTGCTCCCGCTTCTTCCCGCCGAGATACCTCCGATTCTGATCGTGCAACACATGCCGGCGATGTTCACCGCTTCGTACGCGTCGGCCCTTCAGAGTCTCTGCAAATTTGAAGTCCGCGAGGCGAAAGACGGAGATCCCGTGGTTCCCGGGCGTGCGTTGATCGCTCCGGGTGATTTCCACATGGAGATCGTCAAAAAAGGGGCGTTCTATTTTGTTCGGCTTCATCAAGAGCCTCAGCTTCATGGTGTGCGTCCCGCCGCGGACTTCCTGATGAGGTCTGTTGCCAAGTACGTCGGGGCCAATTCGGTCGGCGTCGTGCTGACAGGCATGGGCAAAGACGGCGCGCAAGGATTGTTGGCGATGAGAAAGGCCGGAGCCCACACCATCGCGCAGAATGAGAAAACTTGCGTTGTTTACGGAATGCCGAAAGAGGCCTTTGAGGCAGGAGCCGTGAAGAAGGTCCTGCCGTTAGAGCTGATCGCGGACGAAATGGTCCGTCATTTCAAGGTCAAGACGGCGGCCTGAGGCCGCCCTGAGGTTCAATCGAAGATCTTGCCGGGATTCATAATTCCGTCGGGATCAAAGACCTTTTTTACGCCCTTCATGAGGTCGATCTCGACCGGGCTTCTCGTGTATTGCAGGAAGTCCTTTTTTAAGAGGCCCACTCCGTGCTCGGCAGAAATCGAGCCACCGAGTTTCGCAATGACGTCGAAGAGAAGATCGCTCGCGCCCTTACACTTCTCTAGGAACTTGTCGCGGCTGAGACCTTCGGGCTTCAAGATATTGATGTGCATGTTGCCATCGCCGATGTGCCCGAACCAAACCACTTCGAAGTCGGGATAATTCTTTTTAAGGACCGCTTCGGTCTCTCGGAGGAAGGCGGGAACTTTCGAGATCGTGACGGATATATCGTTCTTGTAAGGAGTGTAGGGGGCCGTCGCTTCGGAAATGTCTTCGCGCAGACGCCAGAAATCGCGAGCCTGCGTATCGGACTGCGCGATGGAACCATCGACGACCCAGCCTTTTTCGACGCAAGATTCGAAGATCTCGAGGACTTTCGCTTCCGTGCTGTCATCGGTGTTCTCGACTTCGACGACGAGGTAGTTTTCAACTTCGGTCGCGAAGGGCTTCTGCAGATGAGCGTGTTTCATCACGACCTTCAACGCGAGATCGGAGAAGAATTCGAAGGCGGTGAGTGGAACTTGATCGCGGAAGGCGCGGAAGACCTGCATGATTGAATCGAGATCGGGGACACCCAGAACGAGAACGGTGACCGGTTTCGTCGGTGTCGTCACGCGCAAAGTCGCTTCCGCGATGAAGCCGAGCGAACCTTCGCTTCCCGTGAAGAGGTGACGAAAATCAAAACCGGTCGCGTTTTTAACGAGACCGCGATTGAGTTCGAGGATCTCGCCGGTTCCGGTGACGACCTTTAAGCCCGAAACCCACTCACGCATGTTTCCGTACCGCAGGACCTTGATGCCGCCGGCGTTCGTCGCGATATTCCCGCCGATCTGACTCGAGCCGCGTGCCGCGAAGTCGACGGGAAAGAGGAAACCTTGATCGCGCACATATTGCTGGAGCGCCTCTGTGACGACTCCGGCCTCGCAGGTGACGGTGCGATCGATGGGATTGAAGTCGAGAATGCGGTTCATCTTTTCGAGACTCACGACGATTTCGCCCTTGAGTGCGCAGGCGCCGCCGCTGAGACCGGTACGACCGCCGGAGGGAACGATGCCGATCTTGTTCTTGCGTGCCCATTTTACGATCGAGGCGATTTGTTCAGCAGTTCGCGGAAACGCGATCGCGCCCGGCTTGATGTCGTAGTACTTCGTCCAATCGCGGCCGTAGGTGGCGAGGGAGTCGCTGTCCGTATGAATCGAATCACCGGGAACGAGGGATTTCAGCTCTCCGAGTTGCTGGGCATTGAGCGGGGACGGTGCGGACGTTTCCAAGCGGGGCCTCCTGGCTTTGAGGGGGTGCCTGCATGGTAAAAAACGTCGCTTCGCGGGTCAAGGTGCTTTGGCCTTATCGGCCTTCATGACGAGCTGAACGATAGCTTGAAAATCGGGATCGATCTCGACCGAGAGTGTCTCTCCGCGTTCACGGTGAGCGCGGATCTTCGTAAGAACCTGGAGCGAGAGAGGAACGGCTTTTTCAAGTTGGTCGGGTGCGACCTCGCAGAGACGCTCAAGCGCCTCGCCAACCTGGCTGACTTCGGGAAGCCCGTAGGTTCGCCCGGTGCCCTTCATCTTGTGATATTCGGTTTCAAGTTCGGTCATTTCGCGTTTTCGCCAGAGGTCGCTGATCAAAACGACTTTCGCGGGGAAGGTGGCGAGGTATTCTTTCTGCAATTCCGCGAGAAGTTCCTTTAAGCTCATGCGGCCCTCGCGTAGCGGGGCTTGGTTTCATCGACCATTTCGCGCCACTTCGGGAGCGTAAACCAGAACGTGCTGCCTTGACCCGGTTCGCTCTCAACACCGATGCGCCCGCCGTGTTCCTCAACGAGGGCCTTGACGATGGTGAGCCCGAGGCCCGTGCCCTTGACCAGCGGATTCGCGACACTCGTGGCCTGGCGGAATTTTTGGAAAATGAGCTGTTGATCCTCGGGGTCGATCCCGGGTCCCTGATCGATGACCCGAACGATGATTTCTCCGCTTCTCGTGCGGCCCGTCTGAATTCTTACGACGCCTCCGAGAGGGGAAAACTTGATGGCGTTAGAAATCAAATTCGTCAAAACTTGTTGGATCCTATCCCGGTCCATATAGACCTCGATTCCGGGCTCCAAAGTGAAATCGATGGTGCCGCTCGCCCGGTGCGCGAGACCCATGAGGCTCTCGGTTGTTTTACGTAAGACATCGTCCCACGAAACCCATTCGCACTCGAGCGGAAGTTTTCCGGCTTCGATTTTCGCGAGATCAAGAAGATCATTGATGAGCCGGATCAGTCGGTCCGTTTCGCTCTCGGCAATTTTGATGAGACGGGTGGAGTTCGCATCCATGGAGCCCATGACGCCGCTACCGAGGAGACTGAGGCTTCCCTTGATCGACGTGAGGGGAGTGCGGAGCTCATGACTCGCGATATTCAAAAATTCTGATTTCGCCTGGTCGAGGTTCTTCAACTCATCCATCGTGTTGATGACTCTCTGGGCGAGCGAATTGAACGTGCGCTGAAGATCACCGATCTCGCTCGCCTCAGGATGCGAGAAGTTAAACGAATATCGGTCGACGAGGAAATCCATCATCCTGCGCGAAATACCCTCGAGCGGACCCATGATCTTTCGGTCGACGAACGCGACGATCGAGAGAATGCCGAGGAGCGAAGTGAAAAACGCGATGAACGCCGAGCGCTGAGTCTCCGCCAAGCGATTTTCGAGTTTGGTTTGAAGTTGGCTCTGATACTGCGTTTCGCTGCTCAAGAAAGCTTGTGCCTGCAGTTGGAGCTTCACTGGTTCATGCGCGGCATAGGCTTGTACGACCCACCCCAGGCCGTCGACGCGTCTTTTGTCTTTAATGAACTCGCGACGGAGGTTCTGCAGTTTACGGTAGGTCGTCAAATTCGCGTTCCCTATGAGGGCCTCTTGGACGACAGCCTTCACTCCAGGAATTTTCGCGAGCTCCGCCTGGATTTTGCGCGACTCTTTTTGTCCACGATAGGTTTCGTAAGCGAAGTAGATCGTCACCGTCACGGCGAGGAAAGCGAGGACCTGAAGACGGAAACGAATCGATCTCATGCCGCCATCGCCCCTGGACCCTGCAGAATCGCATGGATCTGATCGCAGATGGTTTGCGGATCAAAAGGCTTCGGAATGTAACCTTGCCCGAGCGAGAGAAATTGCGCGATGTCCTTTTGGTCGGACTTTGCACTCAGAAAAATGATCGGCGTGTTCACGATGCCGGCGGCGAAGAGCGCCTGGGCCACTTCCACTCCGCTTTTCTTGGGCATCATTCCGTCGAGGAGAATGAGGTCAAACTTTTCGCGCAGAGCCTGATCAAGAGCGGACTGGCCATCTTGGCAAAGCACAACTTGGTGCCCGCCGATTTTCTCAAGGCAAATTTGAGTGATGAAAGAGATATTTGTGTCGTCTTCTGCCAAGAGGATGCGCATTCCAGATCTCCTTTACGCCGCCCGCTTGACGGTGTTCGAGTGGACCCAAGCGCGAATCTTCGTGAGGGTGTTTTCGTCAAGGCCAATGAAGCTAACGCGCGTCTCTTGCTCGATCGAGGTGATGACTTTCATCAACGGGACTTCGATGCCGATCATGCCGAAGAGATCACTCGCGATCTCGATGCGCGCTCCCTCTTGAAACGTTGTCGGCGAACGCAGCGTGAGGCCGAGCTCGGAAAGAGAGACGATCTCCACCGCCATCGAGGCCTTCGCTGTCAGGTTCAAGTTGAGGCTCGCGAAGTCGGCTTGAGCTCGTTCGGCGGGAGGTCTTTTCTCGAGGAGGTCCGTGACCCGTTTGAGGAACAAAACGGGGTCCAGCGGCTTGACGATGTAATCGTGCACTCCGGCTTCCAGCGCGCGTTCGATGTCTTTTCTCTCGCGTCGACCCGTGAGCATCGCGATCGAAAGATGAGAAAAGCGCGTGTCGTTCGAGAGTGTTTTGAC
>SXSP01000171.1 GCA_005792225.1 Bdellovibrionales bacterium
CTCACCGAAAATTTTGAAGACACCGTAGCCGCGGTTGCGGCGCTTGAAGGGGAGGAGTGATGGAAAACATCGACGTCACTTCTCAGAGCGGGCACAAGCCGGTTTTTCTGGATGATGTTCTCAACGTTTTCAAGACGAAGGTCGGGACGGTCAGTACGATTTTCGATGGAACTTTCGGTCGAGGCGGGCACACGTCGGCGATGCTTCGCGAGTGGCCCTCGGCTCGGGCGACGGTTTTCGATTGGGACGAGGACGCCATCCGTTTCGGGCAAGAGAACTTTTCCTCGCTCATTGAGGCGGGACGGCTCAAGCTCATTCGCTCTAATTATAGTGAGTTTAAAAAGGTTCGCGCTGAAGAGCCGGGTTTCCCGCAAGGATTCGATTTGATGTTGCTCGACCTTGGCGTGAGTTCGCCGCAGCTTGACCGTGCTGAGCGGGGTTTTAGCTTTTATCACGAGGGTCCCCTCGATATGAGGATGGATCAGCGGGGCGAAACCACCGCCGCCGACATCGTGAATACTTGGGACGAACAAGATCTCGCACGTCTTTTTATTGAGGCCGGCGAGGTGCAGAGACCCTTTCGCGTCGTGCGCGCGATCGTGCACGACAGAAAAAACAAAAAGCCTTTCGAAACCACGAGAGAACTCGCGGGACTCATCGAGCGGGTCGACGGTTGGCACAAAAAAGGTTCGCATCCCGCGACTCGTTATTTCATGGCTTTGCGTCTTGCCGTGAATGAAGAGCTCACCGGCTTAACAACCGCATTGCCCGACCTGATCGAAGGTCTAGCTCCTGGCGGGATTCTCGCGGTGATCACGTTTCATTCGCTCGAAGACCGGATCGTAAAAAATATCTTCAAAGATCATCTGCATCTGGGAAAACTAGTGAATAAGAAAGTCATCAAGCCGAGCGACGAAGAAGTGCGCGTGAACCCACGCGCGCGGAGCGCGAAGCTTCGTGCTTTCGAGAGGGGAACTTAAATGAAGGCCAAAGCTCGCGAGCTCGCACCTTTCCTGAGCGTCTTGATTTTGATCGCGACGCTTTTTTCCATCGTCTTTTGCAAGATGGAAGTGCGCCGCATGGGCTATTCGGTTCTGAAGCTCAGTCGCGAAGAGCGTCAGATGCGGGATAGGGAGCGCGAGCAAATCATCATGCTCGCCAAGATGACTCGCCCCGAGCGTCTTCAGTCGGTCGCGCAAAATCGTCTGACGTTCAAGAAGCCCGAGTCAGGTCAAATCATTCAGATGACCGAGCAGGGCATTGCTTTAAGGCAATAATCGCGGGCGACTTCCGGGAGTCTATCAGAGGTCTATCAGAGGTCTATCAGGAGTTCTATGCGGGCACGTATCGTTCTGATTCTCATTGCACTGACGACACTCTGGACCCTGGTGATCGCTCGCGCGGCCTTCCTTCAGCTTTGGCCGAACGCTCGGCTGAAGTCGCTGCAAAAACGTCAGTTTGAAACCGTCGTGACACTCAATCCTCGCCGGGGAGACGTGATCGACCGCAATGGGCATGAACTTGCGGTCTCGATGACCATGTATTCGCTCTTCGCCGATCCGAAGATCATCGAGCAGCCCAAGCGCGTCTCGAAAACTCTCTCGAAGATCTTAAAAATCCCGGTTTCGCAGGTCGACGACAAGCTTAAGAATAAACAAAAAAGATTCGTCTGGATTCAGCGGAGAATCGACAAGGCGTCGCGTGACTCGATCGCGGAACTTAAGATTCGGGGCCTGGGCTTCATCGAGGAGAGTGAGCGCGTCTACCCGAACGAGAGACTTCTTTCGCAGGTCTTGGGATTTGTTGGCGGAGATGGGCAGGGGTTAGAAGGTCTTGAGCTTCGCTACAATGATGAGCTTCAGGCGGCCCAAAAAAAGGTGAGCCTCGCGCGCGATGCCCGCGGTCGCCCCTTGATCGTCAACGGCCAAGTGTTCACGCAAGCGCCCGATGGTGCCGACGTGCAGCTGACCATCGATCGCGAGATGCAGTTTGTTTTGGAGCAGGAGCTTTCGGCTGTCGTGAGAGATCACCAGGCCGACTCCGCGATCGGGGTTGTCCTCGATGCGCAGACTTCGGAAATTCTGGCGATGTCGTCTTCACCTTCGTTTGATCCCAACAAGGCGAGTGAGTTCTCGCCCGATCGGCGCAGAAGCCGCGCGATCACGGATGCCTTCGAGCCGGGCTCGACCATGAAGACTTTCTTGGTCGCCGGCGCGATGGCGCGGGGGCTGATTCAGCCGAACACGCGGATCAATACCGAGGGCGGCTCACTCCGGATCGGTAAGCGCGTGATCAACGAGGCCGACGCGAAACACAGATTTGATTCGCTCACGGTCAGCGAAGTTCTCGCTTATTCGAGTAACGTTGGTGCGGCGAAGATTGGTTTTAAACTCGGTGATAAGGCTCTCCTGGAGATTTTAAAGGATTTCGGCTTCGGAGAGCGCACCGGAATCGATCTTCCCGGAGAAGCGCGTGGAATCGTCCAGGGTCTTCCGTGGCACGAACATTTGCTCGCCAACATTGCCTTCGGGCATGGGATCGCCTCGACGGCTCTTCAAGTCGCAAACGCTTACGCGGTCATCGCGAATGGCGGATTCTTAAGAACGCCGTATGTCGTTAAGGCTGTTCGTGATCATGAATCAGGCGACGTGATCGATTCGAAACCGAAAACATTGCGCCGAGTGCTCGCTGATGAACACGTGGCCAAGATGCGCATGATGCTGACGGGTACGACGGCTGATGGAGCCACCGGCGTGAACGCGCGAGTTCCGGGATTTCCGGTCGCGGGAAAAACGGGCACCGCGCAGAAGGTAAACCCCAACGGTCGCGGCTACCTTCGCGGAGGATATATTTCAAGTTTCGCGGGTTTCTTGCCGGCGAATGATCCGAAGTTCGTGATTTACATCGCCGTCGATCATCCTCGTAAGGACTACTATGGCTCCGCGGTCGCCGCTCCGGTGTTTTCGAAGGTGGCCAAATTCGCCGTGCGCCGCGCGGGACTAGCGCCCGTCATGATCTCGCGTGAGAACATGGTGCAAACGAAAAAGGTAGCGGCGAGAGTCGAGGCGCCAGCCGCCGCCGTTCCCGCGGAACCGATGGGTGCGGTCGTCCCGGATCTGGCGGGTTTGACCCTTCGCGAGGTCATGAGTCGCGTCAGCGGAACCGGAGTTTCCGTGAAAGTACAAGGACAGGGATTCGTCACGCACACGACACCGGGATTCGGGTCAAAGATTTCTCCGACCGGTGAACTGACGGTCTTCCTCTCGCACGATCGTTGATGCTTGGCAATCGACGTTGATTGCAGCACGATGGGGAGATGAATCTCCCGGAGCTCCTCTCGAACTTCAATATCTCAAGAAAAGGGACGCTTGAATCGCGGCCCGTTTCCGCTATTTGTTTCGACTCAAGAAAGCTTCAGGCCGATTGCGTTTTTGTCGCCGTTCGCGGGGGAAAGGCCGATGGGCATCAATATCTCGCTGACGCCGCGATCAAGGGAGCATCCGCCGTCGTCGTCGAGGATGAGTCGAAAGTACCCGCGAATTTTCGGGGCACCGTCGTTCGCGTCGCGAACACGCGTGAAGCTCTCAATCAACTTGCGAGTCGCTTTTTTGGGGAGCCGTCGCGCAAACTTTTTTGCGTGGGAGTTACCGGAACAAATGGGAAGACGACCACGAGTCACGTCGTCGAGGCGATTCTAAATTATCGCGGATGGCCGACCGGGGTCATCGGTACGATCGACCACCATCTCGGTCAGCAAGTCTGGAAAACCGAGATGACCACGCCCGATCCGATTTCATTTCAGGAAAGACTCGCGGATTTCGTTCGGTTAGGGGCGAAGGCGCTTGCGATGGAAGTTTCGAGCCACGCCCTCCATCAGAGCCGGGTGGATGAAGTTCCGTTTGATGTCGCCCTCTTTACGAATCTCACGCGTGATCATCTCGATTATCACCGTGACATGGAGGATTACTTCGAAGCCAAGCGAAAGCTCTTCGTTGAGCTTCTCGCTCGGTCGGAGAAACCCGCGCGTACGGCGATCATCAACGGCGATGACGAATACGGCCGGCGGCTCCTCGGGACGAAGAACGTGACGACTTGGACCTACGGATCGGGAGATCGATCCGATCTCGCGTTCACGGTATTGGAGCAGGGTTTCGGCGGCACGAGATTCCGGCTGCGGACTCCTGCGGGCGAAGGTGAGTTTCACGTTCGCATGCCGGGTCTCCACAACGTCTACAATGCTTCGGCCGCGATTGGGTCGGGATTGGCTTCGGGCGCCGATCTCAAGACATGCGCATCGGCGCTTGCCGGCTTCGGCGGCGTCAAGGGGCGCCTGGAATCGGTTGAAAATAAGCAGGGTTTACATGTCTTCGTTGACTATGCTCATAGCGACGACGCGATCCGCACGATTCTCCACTATCTCGACGGAATTCGCCGCGAGGCGAAGCTCAACAATCGAATCATCACGGTCTTCGGCTGCGGTGGCGATCGCGATAAGGGAAAACGACCTTTGATGATGAAAGCCGCGATTGAACGCAGTGATCTCGTCGTTCTCACGTCCGACAACCCTCGTACGGAAGATCCAGCGCAAATCCTGAAAGATGCGGCAGTCGGCGCTGATCCATCCTTATTGGGGCGTCGAGTGTTTCAAGAGATCGAGCGCAAGAAGGGCATCGCCAAAGCCATCGAGCTCGCGCAACCCGGAGACGTCATCGTCATCGCGGGTAAGGGCCACGAGGATTATCAGATCATCGGAACTACTCGTCATCCGTTCAGCGATGTCGAAGTCGTCAGGGAGATTTTGAAATGAACCATCAAGCGAATCCGCACTGGAAAATGACTCTCGAAGAACTCGTCGCGGGCTCCGAAGGTAAGGTCGTCTCGCAGCTCGAGCGAAGCTTCACCGGAGTCGGCACCGATACGCGCAGTGATCTCGGCGGAAAAATCTTTGTGGCGCTCAAGGGCGATAACTTCGATGCGCACGAATTTCTTCCGCAAGCGGTGGCGGCGGGAGCCACGGCTCTCTTGGTTCACCGCATTCCGGAGAACGCCCGTGACCTCGTCGGAAAAGTCACGATCGTCCAGGTCGCCGACTCTCTCAAAGGATTTCAACTCCTCGGAAACTTCTGGCGTCATAAGATGCGCGCGCGCATCGTCGGCATCACGGGCACTAACGGCAAGACGACGACAAAAGAGTTCGCGGCGGTCTTGGTTGGCTCCAAGTACCGGGTTCAGTACAACAAGGGGAGTTTAAATAACCATTGGGGTGTCCCGATGGCGCTCCTCTCGATTGATAGTTCTCATGAAGTCGCGATCGTCGAAATGGGAATGAATCACCTCGGTGAACTCGCGGATTTAAACGCGATCGCCGAGCCCGATGTCGTGGTTTGCACGATGGTCGGCCGGGGGCATCTCGAGGGACTCGGCACGATCGAGGGAGTGGCGAAGGCGAAGTCGGAGATCTACGAGTACGCACCCAAAAAAGCGATGCGTATTTTCAATCTCGAAAACGAGTACACGCGAAAAATGTTTCAGGAAATGTCGCCGAAGCTTGCGTCGGCGCAAGTGATGACGTTTGCTTCCGCCGGGCTCTCGCCGGGAGAAACGGCTTGGCCCCGCTTAGACGCCGCATTCGAAATCGTCGAGGTATTGCCGGAAGCTCTTAAGATTCGCGGTGAAATTCAGGGCGTGAAGGGCGAGACGACCATTCCCGTCTTCGGAAAACAAAACGCGAACAACCTGATGGTTGCCAGTTGCTGCGCCCTCGCCTGCGGATTGACGCCTGCCGAAGTTTGGGCGGCACTTCCACTCTGCAAAACCGCATGGGGACGCAACCAATGGGTTCCGCTCCAGAGCGGGGCGAAGGTGCTCTTTGACGGCTACAATGCGAATCCCGAGAGCATGAAGGCCGCTCTTGAAAACTTCGCTTCATTGAAGCCGCCGGGTCGCAAGATCGCGGTTTTGGGCGAAATGCTCGAACTTGGCGCCCACGCGGAAAAAGAACACAGGGAGATGGGCGAGAAGGCGGCGCATGCCGGCTTCGATGCGATTAGCTTTTTCGGTCCGCACGCGAAAGATTTCGAGGTGGGCTTGAGAAACGCCGGATTTCAAAAAACTCTATTCATTTCAAATACTTATGAACAAAGTCTTGCTCCGAAGACGGTGCCTGTGCTAGACGGTAACGACATAGTGCTGATTAAGGGCTCGAGGGGAATGAAACTCGAGAAAGTGCTGGCCGACCTGAAGCCTGTCGCGTTTGAAGAGAAGAAGTAAGAGGAAGAGTTAAACAACTATGCTTTACAACTGGCTTTACTCGCTCTCGGATCAGATTTCGGGCTTCAACGTTTTCCGCTACATCACGTTTCGAACCTTCGTTTCTTTTTTGACGGGGTTTTTGGTTTGCTGGCTGACGGGTCCTTACTTCATCCAGCGATTAAAGGATAAGCAAATCGGCCAGGCCATCCGCGAGGAAGGTCCCCAATCCCACAAGAAAAAAGCCGGAACGCCGACGATGGGTGGCGGGTTGATCTTAATCGGCCTCACGATTCCCGCCGTTCTCTGGGTCAATCTTTTGGATCCGCTCGTTTGGGCCGTGATGGTGATCACCCTCGGATTCGGTTACATCGGTTACATCGACGACTCTCTCAAAGTAACGAAGAAGAACACGAAGGGACTTCCGGGGCGTCTTCGCTTAATCGGTGAGTTCGCGATTACGGCCGCCGTCATCGGCGTGTTGATCCATCATTATAAATTCTCGACGATCGTAAACGTTCCTTTCTTCAAGAACGCCGGTTTTGATATCGGGTGGTGGTACATCCTCTTCGGTTCGCTCGTCGTCGTCGGCTGCGCGAATGCTGTGAATCTCACCGACGGCCTCGATGGACTCGCGATCGTGCCGGTCATCATTTGCTCGGGAACATTTGGCGTTTTCGCCTACGTCGCGGGGAATGCGGCGATCGCGAACTACCTCCAGATTCCGCACATTCCGGGAGCAGGGGAGTTGACGCCTCTCGCGAGCGCGATGGTCGCCGCGGGTCTCGGGTTTTTGTGGTTCAACACGTATCCGGCGCAAGTCTTCATGGGTGATGTGGGCAGTCTCTCGATCGGCGGATTCCTCGGAATCATGGCCGTTCTTACGAAAAACGAGCTGGTTCTCGTCGTCCTGGGCGGCGTCTTCGTCGTGGAGGCGCTCTCGGTGATCACGCAAGTGGCGTCATTTAAGCTGACGGGGAAGCGCGTCTTTAAAATGGCTCCCATTCACCATCATTTTGAATTAAAAGGTCTGACCGAAACTAAAATTATTGTGCGCTTTTGGATCATCTCGATTCTGCTCGCCATCTTAAGCCTAAGCACACTGAAGCTGAGGTAACGAATGAACGCCCCGATCACTGAAGTTAAAGATCTCAAAGATAAACGCGTCCTCGTCGTGGGTTTGGCCCGCAGCGGGGTC
>SXSP01000172.1 GCA_005792225.1 Bdellovibrionales bacterium
CTCTACTTCGTTCTCTCACCATCGCCGCCGTAAGTCTCCTATCGATCGCCGGTGCCACTGAGTTGTCTCAGTCGACGCCCTCGAAAGTTCCGGCCGTCTTCGATCGAGTTTACGCGCCTCACGGCTTCGATTCGAATGATCATGTTCAGATCACCGGCGAAGGACTGTTTCGAAATACATGTTATCGACACGCACAAACGACCGTTCGAATTGACAATGATGCTCATCAGATCTTCCTGGGGCCAGTTGCTTACGAATACAGCGGTCTTTGCCTTCAGATCATTCTTCCGTTTGAACGGACCATCGATCTCGGTCTCTTGAAGCCCGGATCATGGGAGGTTCGCCAAGAGACGAGTGGAGCTCTCCTCGGCTCATTGAGCATTCGCGAAGCCTCGAGTGCAAATGCAGACGACTTTCTTTACGCTCCGATATCTCAGGCATTCTTTCGACAGTCGGGCGCCGACGGGGAGATTCTGCTCACGGGCGAATTCAGCAATTCGTGCCTCAGCCTCGATCGGGTCGAAACCCAAGTGAGCGCGGACTCCATCGTCCTGCAACCGATCGCACGCTTTGACGCTGGGCCCTCTTGCAGCACCGGGAAATTCCCGTTCTCGCACGTGGTAACTGTATTGCTCATTCCGCCGGGCCGGTACCTCTTGCACGTTCGTTCGATGAACGGACATGCCGTCAACTCGCTCGTTGAGGTGAGATAATGAATCCGGGGACAAAGGAAGGCTTGCTCGCGGTGATTGTGTTTGTCTTCATTGTTCCCGCGATATGCGGTATCGGCGTCGCGCTCTGTTTGGAGCCGATGATGAGGAAGGTATTCCATCAAAATCGCCGCGCGACCGAAACCGCGTTTCTCACGGGAGCCTTATCCATCCTCGCATCCAATTTGATCTTCGGCCTCATCCTGAAGCTCCCTCAATCTCGAACTCTCGTCCCGCGCGCGGGACTCTGGCTCTTTACGTTTTTACCTCTTTCAGTTCTTTTGGCCATTCTGCTGACCGCCCATATGGACGGCAGAAGGCGCAACTAACAAAAAAGGAGAACAAATGAAATTCAGCACGCTGTTCACAACCCTGGTTCTCACGTTGCCCTTGATGGCGCACGGAACACCGAAGCTCACGCCCGCGAATCTAGATCGCGTCTATCTTCCGAGAGGCTACGATTCGAACGACAATATTCAGATCGTGGGTGAAGGTGTCTTTCCCAATACCTGCTACCGCCCCTCAAATGTTGAAGTGAAAATCGACTCTGATGCCCGAAAGGTCTTCTTAGGACCGGTCGCATTCGAATATCCAGGATCTTGCCTACAAGTTGAAATGCCGTTTCACCGCACGATCGAAATTGGTGTCCTGGATTCTGGTTCGTGGCAGGTCGTCAGACGCAGTGACGGCTTCACGCTGGGGAAACTGGAAGTCGTGCGAGCCTTAAGCGAATCTCCGGATGATTTCTTGTATGCGCCGATCTCTCAGGCTTACTTCAAACAGGAAGCGGGTTCAGCACAGATTCTACTCACGGGAAATCTTCTCTCCAGCTGCATGCGTCTGGATGATGTGCGGCTCTCGATTTTTGATGACGTCATCATCGTGCAACCGATTGTTCGATTGGATGAGGGATCTGACTGCAAAAGTGGCGAATTCCCATTTAAGTCATGGACAGCGATCGATTTCCTACGGCGAAAGCGCTACCTCTTGCACGTTCGTTCGATGAATGGCCATGCGGTGAACAGCCTCATCGATGCCGAATAGTTCAAGCTTAAGAAAATAACTTCGTAACGGCCCGGCGTGTTTCTTTATGGTCCGAGACTTTTGTTAAGTAAGCGATCGCGCCATGGGAGAAAAACTGAGGAAGTATTGAGAAATCTTCCTGCTCAACGATCACGACGACCCGGGTGTTACTGAGAACCTCATTGGCCATGATTGAGACCAGAAATGAAAAAGCATGCGGGTCGATCGCTGACAAAAGGATCATACGACTTGGCATCGCGCTTTGACCCTCTTTCTCTAGATTGTCTTGAGCGGACTCACATGTCGAATACCGGCTGACACGGCGAAATCCGAGTTCAGCGAGCACGTCGTTGATGAGCGACGAGTAAACCGCGTCCTCATCGACGATCATCAGGCTCGTCCATTTTGAGCTGAGCTTCAGCATTCCTTCTCCAGCACCTCGGAAGAGTTAACGATAGCAAACTCTTCGTCGAACGTCTCGGCGAGCTGGAGCGAATCCAGAATTCTTCATCGTGGAGGCCCACTTCTTAAATGGGACGCCGCTAAAGCAAACTCGTGGATTAACTCGGCAACAACGAGCGGAGTTCCCTCTAAAGCATCACTTGCACCGGCCTCCTCGAGTCGCCGGCATAACTTCTGAATCCGCTTCGTACCGAGGTAAGCCGACGCTGATTTGAGCGCATGCGCTTGCCTTTGGAGCTCCTTCGCATTCTTCGATGCGACGGCCTCCTCGATTCGTGCCATGCGTTCCGGTCCCCTCGCGAGGTAGACGTCAATCAGTTCGCGCGCCGTGCTCTCAAACGAAGCGGGGTCGATCAGCTTTAATTCGTTCAAAACCGACCAATCCACGATGCCGTGGTGGAGCCAGTAGTTGAGCTTGGTCTGCAGTTCGGAGATCTGAACGGGCTTAGTAATGAAATCATTCATTCCGGCATCCAGACACTTTTCTCGTTCGCCGTCGGCGGCGTTCGCCGTGACGGCGATAATCGGAATGTCGTGGAAGGCCTCTCTCGCTCTTTGGCGAATTTCGCGAGTCGTTTCGTAGCCATCTTTCTCGGGCATGAAGCAGTCCATAAAAACGAGGTCAAATTTTCCGCCCTCGAGCTCCCGAAGGACCTCGAGGCCGTTTGCAACGCAGACCACCTCGCAGCCGAGCTCCTTTAAAAAAAGATTGAGCACCATCTGATTTGTGGGAACGTCATCCGCAACCAGAATTCGAGCCACGGAATCTAGACGCTTCAGCCGGCGAGTCGCCGATTCGATTGCCTTCGACTGCTTTTGAGATATTCCGAGCGTCAGACTGACCTCGAACTTCGTGCCCCGACCAACTTCAGAGTCGACGCGGATCGTACCCTTCATCATCTGCAGCAATTTTTTGCAAATCGACAAACCAAGTCCCGTCCCTCCGTAGCGCCGAGTTGTCGACGAGTCAGCTTGCGTAAACGGGGAGAAAAGTTTGGGGAGAGTTGTCGGATCTATGCCGATCCCCGTATCAACCACTTCAAACTTGAGCCGATGACCGCCGCGGGTAGATCCTTCGTACATAGATCTGAGCGTGATTTGTCCCTGCTTGGTAAATTTCAGTGCGTTTCCAAGGAGGTTTGACAGGATTTGCCGAAGCCGAAGTGGATCGCCCTGAACCATCTCCGGCAACTGGCCGAGCCCATCGAGAACAAAATCCAACCCCTTGTTCGCCGCCGAAAGACGCGTCTCCTGCGACAGTTCCAAAACAAGCTCGCGCAAATTGAATTCCACGAGATCGAGTTCCATTTTCCCAGATTCAATTTTGCTGAGATCCAGAATGTCGTTGATGAGGGCAAGGAGAACTTCCGTTGATCCTTGTATCGCTTTGGCGTACTCCGTTTCGTTCGGCCCTAGGTTCGCGCGGGTTAGAAGTTCACTCATTGCCACGACCGTGTTCAGCGGAGTGCGAATTTCGTGGCTGATCATGGCAAGGAATTCGCTCTTCACCCTCGAACTTTCCTCAGCCGATCTCTCGCGGATCAAGGCATTCGTTTGTTCTTCTTTAGCTCTTTTAGACTCTTCGATGTCAGTTGATGTTCCGAGCCACCTGACGATCGCACCGCCTGGATTTCGAATCGGGATGGACCGGCCCAAAAACCAGCGATACGTGCCATCATTGGCGTTCTTGAGCCGATACTCAGCTTCAAACGGGGTGCCCGTTTTGAAACTGTCTTCCCAGACTCGTTGAACGAGATCTCGATCTTCCGGATGCACGTTTTCAATCGCATCCGTTTCGGAGGGGCTCATACCACTGTACTCTAGCCATTTTTTATTTGCGAATTCCATTTGTCCTGACGCATTCGTGGCCCACACAAATTGGGGGAGAGTTTCGACGAGAGTTTGAAATTGCGCCTTGCTCGCTTCGAGTTCGCGCTCCGCCTGCTTTCGTTTACTGATGTCCCGCCAGCTCGAGCGCGAATGGAGGATATTTCCTTCCGCATCACGAACTGAAGTGGAATTGAGGCTTATGTCGAGAGAGCTCCCATCCTTTCGCAAGATCTGAAGCTCCTCGTCGTGGAGTCGCCCGGTCGCCAAAAACTTGGTAAATAAAGATCGAACTTTTTCGCGCGAATTCGGATGATAGAGGTCGTAGATGGCCCGACCCTTGACCTCTGATTCCTCATATCCTGTCAGAGAGAGCAACGTCTTGTTGCACTGGATGACCTTGCCCGTTTTTGAGTCGACAGAGAGATGCATTTCTGGGGAGTTGTCGTAGAGGTCGAAGTAGATAGACTCGCGCTCAGCGACCTTTCTTGAGACCTCTCCTTCGAGAAAACTCAAGCGCCGTACCAGCTCACGAGAGATCAAAAAAATTGAAACGGCGCCGCAAGCGGCAAATCCGACTAAGGCAGAAGTAAATGAAATTAGTTTTGCCTCATGAGCAAAGAAACACACCCCCGCGGCGATTAAATTTACGACGGTTAAGCGTCGCATTTGCCGAAGAATCTCGGTTCGTAACGTGTTCGCCGCCCAACGGATGGTTTGGAGAGTCGCCGTAGCTTGCTCGGAGGCTTCTGCTGATGATTTTCGTTCGCTCATGATTAAATGATATCAAGCCACCGCTGATCAAGATCCGAAGTGGAGAAATCTTCATCGCAAAGTTAAGCTCATTCCGGGATGGTCGTGAAGGCTCGACTTTACTGGTCGATCAAATGATCTATAATAGAAGAACAGACTAAAGGATGGAGAGATCGTGAACAGGGTTCTGTTGGTCGAAGATTCCGACGAGGGTCAGTTGATGGTGAAGCGTTCACTGGCGAACGCGGGCATCGATCTCGTTGTTGCAACGACTTTCAACGATGCGCTCAAGATCGTGAGATCCGAGGGAACTCAGTTTGACCTGGTGATCCTCGATATCTTCCTTCCCGACGGCGACGGATTCAAAATCCTTGAAGAGATGAGATCCGTCGGGATGGGCATCGAAGTTCCGGTGTTCTTCTTGACGAGTCAGACCGAGCTCGAATCTAAA
>SXSP01000016.1 GCA_005792225.1 Bdellovibrionales bacterium
GCGCAACTCCCTAGCGCGCGCTCTCTCGGACTTCCTTGACCCACCGGCGGATGAAGGGAACCTCGTGATCAAAATCAAAGTCGTGTCCCTTGGGGAATTCCTGGTAATCGACGCGCACGGGTCCGCGAATGAGTTCCTCCAGGCTTAAGCGAATCTCCTCGGGACGAATAATGCGATCGCGAGTTCCGTGGGTCATGAGCCAAGGAGTTTCGCCGGCGCCCGAGCGCAGCGCTTTGCGCTTCCAATTCTTTTCGAGCCAGAGGCAACCGCTGACTCCAATCAAGGCCCCGAAGGGCTTTGGGTGATGGAGCACGAGGTCCGAGGCGATCATCGCGCCTTGCGAATGCCCGAGCCAGAATAGGTCGCGAGAAGCCCAGCCGGCGCTGAGAAGCTCCCGAACCAGGGCGAAGAGTCGCGCGCGAGTTTTGATGAGGCTCGGGGCTCCTTCTTTCGGGTGCAAGGCGCACCATGAGAACCCGGAACCGTGCCGTCGCGGCCCATTGAGGAGGAGGTAATTCATGCCCGGAAGACGCAACTCCTCTTTGATCGCCCGAAAGCCTTTGAGGCTATCACCGTAACCGTGAAGGACGATCATGACCTTCGGCTCGCACGCGCCGCGCGAGGCCGGAATCCATTCGGAATCGAAGAGGGAGGTCGTGAAGCTGCTCATGAGTGCGGCAATCCTACCACGACATAGTGTGACGTGAGGGGGCGTCCTTCATCTCAAGTAAATAATCCAGCGTTGTCGATCTCATGGGCCTTGATCTTTGCGCCAAGTTCTCACAGAATTTTGCTGCGATCCTTAATTTTATTGAATGGCCATGCGGGTTTCCGCCGGAGGTTCTTCTACATGAAAAAGCAGGCACTCATTCTCTCTACCTTGGTGACAATCGCCCTGGGCAGCACGGGCTGCCAAAACGCGGGCAAGAAAACTGCGGCCGGTGCCGGAATCGGCGCGGCGGCGGGTGCCGCGGTTGGTGCCATCATTGGTCACCAAACGGGTAATCGTGCCGGCGGCGCGCTCGTGGGCGCGGCTCTCGGTGGCGGTCTCGGAGGCGTCGTTGGAAACCGACTCGACAAACAAGCAAAGGAACTCGAGCAAATCGCCGAGACTCGTCGCACGGATCAAGGGGTCATCACCAAATTGAAGAGCGACATCCTCTTCGATACCGGTAAGGCGCAACTCAAAACGGCCGCGACCGACAATCTGACGAAGATGGCGACGATCATGAAAAAGTATCCCGAAAACGTTCTGACGGTGAAAGGTTACACCGATTCGACGGGTTCGAAATCCATCAACACGAAGCTTTCCGAGCAACGTGCAAACGCCGTGAAACAGCAGCTCGTGGCCGGCGGAGTTCCCGCGAACACGATCACCGTTGTCGGCATGGCTGACGCGAATCCGGTTGCTTCAAACGACACGGCTGATGGCCGCGCACAAAACCGCCGCGTCGAAATCGAAATCGTCGCCGACGAATCCAAGCTCCCCAAGGACGCGAAGTAAGTCGTTCTCGACGCGCAGCGCAGATTACGTGCCGCGCGCGTTTAGAATTCGAAACATGGCTCAAGTCGCCTTGGCTCGGGTTGCTTCTCTGCCCACTTGAGACTAAACGTCTTTCGTGGAGGTTCCCATGAGAAAACGCAAACACCCGCGCCCCAATCAACGCCGCCAAATCGGTCGCTCCAACAATCGTCGCCGCAAAATTTTTATGAATCTCGCACTCGGCCTCGTCGCCCTCATGGCGCTCTCGCTCGTCATCACGGGATTCGGCAATCGCCTCTCGCAGTCTCTCCCGACATCGAATTTAAACCAGGCCGAGCGCGCCCCCGCTTCGCAGCCGAGCGCCAACTAATTGGCTTCGGGATTTCGAACGCATGAAGTGCGGGAACTGGCCTGGGTCTTCAACGGACCCGGCCTGCTTTCGCCCGCTCACTTCGGGTCCCGCATCGAATCCGATGCGGATTTGCAGAATCGCTTCGTCAGATTTCGTGACGTCATTTCAGATCTCGATCAAAACCCGCGCGATCTTTTTGAGTTTCTTAAGCAGCGCCCCACGGGCGGAAGGCTCGGTCGCTACTTCGAAAATCTCCTTCAATACTACCTCCTTCATCTCGAGTGCGTGACGAAACACGCCCTCAATCTTCAAGTTCGCGAAGGTCGGCGAACCGTCGGTGAATTGGATCTCGTCTTTAAGATCGGCCAAACTCTCCCCGTCCATTGGGAGGCGAGCGTGAAATTTTACCTGTGCTCGACGGAATCGCCGGCTGAAGCGGTCGACCCCCAGTTCTTCATGGGAACTCTCGTTCACGATCGACTGGACCGAAAAATCAAAAAGCTCTTTGAGAGTCAGCTCCGGCTTCCCGATCATCCAGAGGCTCGCGAGAAGCTGCGAGAGCTCGGTCTCGAGGCCCCGCGGTCGCGCGCCATCATGAAGGGTTTCTTCTTTTATCCGAGCCGAACCGATTGGCCACGAGCCGCTCATCCAGCCGAAGTGTCAACGAATCACCTGCGCGGATGGTGGACGACGGCTTCACGTCTCGAGATTCCGAAGTTTGATCAAGACTCACGCTACATCGTGCTTCCGTTTGCACGTTGGCTCGCGCCCTTCGACGGACGAGTCGAGCCCCATGAGCTGATCCAACTCGACGAACTTCAATGGAAGGTGCGACGACTCTTCGACTCCTCATGGGCCAGGCCCGTCAACTACGAATTGATGATCGCCGAAGTCGCCGTAAAAGAGGAAACGAGTGAAGGTCCATGGGTGACGGAGAGAAGTCGCGGAAACATCTTGCACCCCAAATGGCCCGAGCATGCAAGGACGTCGCTGGTCGTCTGAGAATTCGCTTGAGAATTCGATTTCCCTTACGCCGTTCTCCATTCTATCCTTGAGCATATGGCTAATTTGAGAATCTTCGTGACCGGCGGAACGTTCGATAAAGAGTACGACGAAATCAACGGGAAGCTCTTCTTTAAAGACTCCCACGTTGCCGAAATGCTCAGGCTCGGGCGCTCGCAACTTCCCGTCGAAATACGCACCCTCATGATGATCGACAGTCTTGAGATGACCGACGAGGACCGGCAGCTGATCCTTCAGAGCTGTCGCACATGCAAGGAAGATCGTATCGTCATCACCCACGGAACCGATACGATGGAACAAACGGCGCTCGTCCTCGGAAATGCGAAGCTTGATAAAACGATCGTCCTCACGGGCGCCATGATTCCCTACAAGTTCGGGAGCTCCGACGGGCTCTTTAATCTCGGAAGCGCTCTCGCCTTTGCGCAGACACTTCCGAAGGGCGTCTTCGTTGTGATGAACGGACAGTATTTCGATTTTGACAACGTTCGGAAGGATCGCCGCACGGGCGAGTTCCGTTCCAAGACCGAGGCTTGATCATGAAGAAGAAACTTCGCAGATGGGTCATCAAAGCGGGAAGCCAAATGGTTTGCGGCGGCGGCCCGCTCCTCGTGCGCGCGTGGATGGCGCAAGTCTCCCAACTTCGGAGAGCTCACAACATCGAAGTGATTTGGGTGACATCGGGTGCGATCGCTTCCGCAACCGAAAGAACCGGACTCAAGCGAAACAAACGGAGCCTTCCGGAAAAGCAGGCTCTGAGCGCTCTGGGTCAACCCATGGTCATGGATCTGTATAACCTCGCGCTCAATGCCACGGGTCTCGTGGGAGCCCAGGTTCTTCTCACCGCCGGTGACATCAAAGATCCTCAGAGAAGAAAGAATCTTCAGAACACCCTAGAGAAACTCCTCGAGTGGAACACGGTTCCCGTCTTAAACGAGAACGATGCGGTCGCGACGGAAGAAATCCAATTCGGCGATAACGATTCGCTCTCCGCGAAGATTGCCGTGATGATGAAGGCCGAGCGCCTGGTCCTTCTCACCGATGTCGACGGTCTCTTCGATGCGAACCCCAAGACGCACCGAAATGCCCAACTCATCCCCTATCTTGAATCGATATCCCGAAAGGATCTCGCGCGGACCGATCGAGTGGCGGGAAGCTTGAGAGGAACCGGCGGGATGTACTCCAAACTCACGGCGGCGAACACGGCCCTGAAAAACGGAATCATCACGCACCTCGTGCGCGGAGACTGGCCGCAGAACTTGATCCGCCTCGCCGAGGGCGCAAGTCTCGGAACGCAGATCGGAGGCCAAGTTGGAAAATGAGTTTCGCGCCCTAAAGGTGGCCGCGCGTGAATTGCGCCAGCTTCCGAACGAAAAGAAATCACGCGCTCTCTTAAATCTGGCGGCCATCGTCGATCGTTCGGCGGACGAGATTCTCAGAGCCAATTCTGAAGATTTAAGGCACCTTCCGGATACGACGACACCAGCGTTCCGCGATCGCCTCACGCTCAATCCCGAACGCATCCGGGGAATGACCGAAAGCTTAAGGCAAGTCGCGACGCTGCCTGATCCCGTCGGCGAAGTCGTCGAAGAGAAGACCCTCGCCAATGGACTCCGCGTTCAAAAAATTCGTGCTCCGCTCGGCGTGATCTTCATGATTTTTGAGTCGCGCCCGAACGTGATCCTCGAAGCCTTCTCGCTCGCGTTTAAGAGCGGCAACGCCATCGCGCTTCGCGGGGGATCGGACTCACGCTTGACGGCCGAGATTCTTTACAAGCTCATGCGAAATGCTCTAGCTCAAGAAGGGGTCGACGAAAGATCCTTTTTAGGAATGAACGACTACGACCGAAAACTTGTGGAGTCGCTTCTCAAGCGAAAAGATTTAATCGATATCGTAGTTCCTCGCGGGGGCGAACGACTCATCGAGTTCGTACAATCGACGGCTCTCATGCCGATCATCAAGAACGATCGCGGCCTCTGTCACACATTTGTCAACGACGACGCGGATCTTCAGATGGCCGTCGAGATCGTCAAGAACGCGAAAGTGCAAAGGCCCGGAGTGTGCAATTCGCTCGAGACGGTCCTCGTGCACGAAAAAATCGCGGCACGGTTTCTCCCGCTCCTCTATGATGCGACCCAGGACGCGCCCCTCGAGTGGCGGGTCGATGAGGCCGCGCGAAAGCTCCTCACGTCAAAAAACCATGTGCAAAACGCGACGACAGAGGACTGGGACACCGAACATCTTGATCTCATCATGAACTGCAAGATCGTAAAGAATCTCGACGAAGCCCTTGCCCACATCGACGCGCATGGATCAAAACACTCCGAGGCGATCGTCACCCGATCGACCGATGCGGCACGACGCTTTCAATCGGAGGTCGACGCGGCCGCGGTGTACTGGAACGCTTCCACCCGCTTCACGGACGGATTCGAACTCGGTCTCGGCGGCGAGCTAGGCATCAGCACGCAAAAGCTCCACGTGCGAGGCCCCGTCGGCCTCCGCGAATTGACCACGCCTCGTTGGATCATCGAGGGTACGGGGCAAATTCGCGCATGATGCCCGTGCGGATGTCAGCTGAACCAATTCAATCGGTGAAGACCTGAACCCAGACTTTTCCGGAGTGACCGATTCCGATTCTGCGGAACTGCGACTTGAGAATATTGGCGCGGTGGCCGGGAGAATTCATCCAAGAGTTCATGACGTCCATCGATGACTGCTGCCCGCGCGCGATGTTCTCGCCTGCATATCCAAAATCGGCGCTGCCCGCACGAAGGCGCATTCCTAAGGTTTGTCCCTCGGGCGAAACGTGACTGAAATATCCGCGACGATCCATGTCTTCCGCGAACCGTTGAGCGACACGGCTCAGGTTCGCATCGAGAATGAGGTTCTCGCGACGGTACTGGCTACGACGTTGATTGGTGATTTTGCAGACATTGCTGCGATCGAGTCGCGTGCGATCGCTATCAAAACAGCGAGCGCGAAATTCAGTGGAAAATTTTTCTCTTTGCTCGGACTGGAGATTGAGAGGGTTATTAACAACGGTCTCGGGCTGCGCGAAAGCGCTCCCGGACCAAAGACAAGTTGCTGCGACTGCGGTTAAGCAGAGTTGTTTAATCGAGTTGTGCATGAAGGCAACCCTCCTTCAAAAAGGGTAACCCGGTCAACTTTAAATTTTGTACCGCTCATGAAGTGAGTGTGGAGATTCCTAAACAGCAGCAGAGCCGAATAAAACATTTTTAGTTTATATAAATTGCACCTCCAATATCGACAAGTTTGTTAAGAAAAAAATCGCTGAGGACGCATTATATTCGTTCTCGTGGACCGCAGCCCGACCAACGTCATAGCTTCAAGAAACCCACGAAATTCAACCAAAAAGTTGTGAGAGTTGTGCTTATGAAACACCAACAGGACAGTTCGGCAAACACATATGTTAACGATGGGGTCGGAATGCACCAACACCGCCCCATCTAAACATTAATTGTCGAGCTGCATGCGCGGCCGCTCGGTTGCGCGTTGTGAAATCTGCGCGGCGTGGGGAAGCAAAGCAATGTGTAAGGTCTGAGTCGGAAAAGCGAGATCCACCTTTTCGGCGTCAAACTTCGCAAGCAAATCCAAAAGAAGGCGCTGGTGAAGATCCATGAAAAGGCTCATATCAGGTTCGCGCACCCAGTAAACCAATTCGAAATCGAGCGAGGATCCGCCGTACGTCATCAAATGGCAGTGATCGAATCTGAGTTTCTCCTCGCGATCGACGAGTTCCTTCACCCATGATGGAATCTTGTGAAGCACGTCGCGAGGAGTACCGTAACTCACACCGAATTTTTGCACGGCACGCCTCTCTTGCATGCGCTTGAAATTTCGAACTCGGCTCTCAAGGAGGTCCTTGTTGGAGAATATGAGCTGCTCGCCCGAGAGACTCTTTACGCGAGTTGTTTTGATTCCGATTTGCTCCACCGTCCCCATGTCGTTTCCGACGGCAATGAAGTCACCGACGACAAATGGCTTATCGAGCACGATCGAGAGGGACGCGAGAAGATCGCCGAGGATGTTTTGCGCCGCGAGCGCGACCGCGATACCGCCGACTCCGAGACCGGCCAAGAGCGCGCCGATATCAACGCCGACGTTACTCAGACCGATGAGGAGGATCGTCGTCAAAAACAGGACCTGAACGCCGGCATAAAAAAGTCCGAGAGCCGCGGCCGACGACATATCCTGCTCGATGCGCCGACGGAGGACGCTGTCGTGCCACTTGCGGATGATGTGCTGACCCCAAAGTGCGACCTGAAAAACGGTGACGATCACAACGGCGACGAGGATCGGTTTTTTAGCGCCTTCGGGGAGTTGCATCGCGCGCGAAAAAATTGAGAAGAGCCAGGTAAACAAGACACCTGCTTTAAGCCCTTCGATCAAATCAACTCCGACATCATCCCAAATTGATGCCGTCAAAACCGTCACACGGCGCAGGCGTCCCGCCAGGAGCCTTAAACCGAATTTAACGACGAGTGTTCCCACGCTTGCCGCAAAGAGCGCACGCAGCCACCACCATTGGTCGCCCGTCAGAATCAATCGTCTCGCCTCATCAAACCATTCTGTCGTCCATTCCACTTCGATCTTTCCTTTCGGCTGCAACTTACTCGAAAACTCTCCGAGACTCTTGAAGATCCCGCCACGATTCTTGTTGCCAAGCGCGTGATGATCACCGGACCCTGGTATTATGACTGCGGCTCGTCTCGCCCTCATCTTCGCTTGTGCTTTACACCTGGTTCTCGGGAGTTGGGCCGCATGGCGCGATACTCCCACCATCGACGAATTCGCACATGTTCCCGCGGGGCTCGTCTACTGGAAACACGGCCGCTTCGACCTGTATGCGAAAAATCCCCCGCTCATCAAACTTTGGCTCACTTGGCCAACCCTCGTCCTCAAACCTTCGGTCCCGGAACCGGAGGGCCCCGCGCTTGGCTGGGGTCCATGGATTTACGGCAGCCAGTTTGAGAGAGCGAATCAAGACCGGTATTTTGAAGTTTTTATTCTGGCGCGCCTCATGAATCTCGTTCTCTCGCTTAGCGCGGGACTCCTCGTGTTTTTTTGGGCGAGACGAACACTCGGTAACGAATGGGCGGGAGCGATTTCCGCCTCGGGCCTTCTCCTCTCGCCAACAATCTTGGCGCACGCTCATCTCGCGACTGTGGATGTGGGCGCCATGGTCAGCATTCTTGCCTTTTGCTTCTTCCTCGACGTTTCTAAAAAAAGGATGAGCGCCGGACGTTACGCCGTCGCAGGCGCGCTCCTTGGTCTCGCTCTCGGAGCGAAGTTCACCGGCGTTTTTCTTTTGCCCCTATTTCTCTTGTTCGCTTGCTTACAGAAAA